>SXSP01000054.1 GCA_005792225.1 Bdellovibrionales bacterium
CCTCGTTCAATTCCTTGCGTGATGATACGACTTTCGAAAAGAACCCCGTTTGTGTCGAGAGATCTTCAAGACCGTGTGTTTTGAGAACATGCTCGATCGGATTTTTGACATAGTTCGCGTAGAAAGGTTCATGAAACTCGACGGGAAATCTCTCGAGAGCGGAATCGAATCGCGGAACGTCTCCGAGCTGCAAACTGTCGACGAGCCCGTAGTACCCACCTTGTTTAAGAACGCGAATGCCCTCGGCCACGACTTTTTTTCTCGCCTCCATGGGAAGCTCATGAAAGAGGAAGACCGAATAAACGGCGTCAAAAGTCTCATCGAGAAACGGAAGTTTCGCGGCATCAGCCTCGAGAAAATCGTGTCTCGCGAAGCTACGAAGCTGATCCTGCGCTCTCTTTAGATAAGGCGAGCTAAGATCCACCGCGACGATCTTCGCTTTCGGAAACGCGAGTCGCACGAACTTCGTCGTTCGTCCCGTACCGGCTCCGAGTTCGAGAAATTTGAGCCCTTCGCCATCGGAAGTTCCGAAATGCTTTCGCATGGGCGCAAGTATCAAACGTCTCATGGCATCCGCAGCTCCCGCAAAGAGAACTTCAACCTGATGCTCGTAGAGCTCCGCCGACTCTTCCGAGAGGTAACCGTCACCTTGATAGTGAAAGTTTCGCTTGTAATAATCGGGAACGTCGGGATCGTCCAGGAGCGCGCGCGCGGTCTCCGAAAACTCCTTTGACTTGTGTTCACGACGACGACGGGCGATCTCCCAGCCCTCGAGGAACATTTTCGGAATGCGCAAGATGTGCTTCAGCGGACTCTCCGGCATCAGCACGTCAACGGGATACACGCCATTTTGAATATTCTCGACATCACGCCTGAGAATCTCCTCGAGCGATGCCCGCGCCGCCTGGAACAATTCGGGATCATCGGTTGGAAGCCTCGGCCTTTTGCGGCTGATGGCCACGTCGATCAACGGACCGAGCAAGCTCTCGGCGGTGAACATCACGCTCCGGGCGGCGACAAATGGATAGAGCGGAATTTTCTCGATAACTGTTTTCGGCCATTTCGTCGGCCACTTTTCCGGAATGACACGCATGACTTTTCCTCTGGGTCGTAGTTTTTGGTTTGACCCGATCTCGGCCGCTCCCTACGCTTTGTAGAAGGGCAAATGCACTACAAGGAGTGGGGCTTTGATCGAACGTCTCCGTACGGCAACCATGACGGTTCTAGCGCTCGCGATCACGTCTACTTTTAACACATTTCCGGCACGCGCAGGAATGGTTGAAATTAAACAAAACCAACTCGTCGTCGATGGACAACCTCAGCCGCAGCTCTTCGGCGCTGAGATTCAGTACTTCCGATTACGAGGCGGCGAGGGACGAAACATTCCGCGCGCGCGGGTCATTGAACTTTGGAACAAGGCTCTCGATCGCGCCGTTGAAGCCAAGATGAACACCGTCGGCTTCTATATTCCTTGGGATTTTCACGAGTATGCCGAGGGCAAGTTCGATTTCGACGGAACCGTTGATGAAGACGGCGACGGCAATGCGGACTACCCCTCACGCGACGTGCGAACTTGGATCAAGCTCGTCGAAGCAAAGGGGCTCAAAAATCTTCACGTGCGCCCCGGTCCCTTCATCAATGCGGAATGGGGCTTTCTCGGGTTCGGCGCGGTTCCGCTCTGGTTTCATCAAAAATTTCCGAACAGCCACTCGCTCAATCCCAAGGGTCAGCGCTCGCTCCTCAACAGCTACACGGATCCCGATTTTCGGCGTTACTCAAAACGTTGGCTTGAGACAGTCTATCAAGAGGTCTTAAAACCTTACATCGGGCCCGGGCGTCTGGTGACGTTCCTGCAAATCGATAACGAAACGAACCTCATGTGGCAGTCGGCGTTTAATCACGACTACAGCCCGCGGTCTCAAGCTCTCTACCGGAGCTTCCTCAAGCTCCGCTACGACAACACTCTCGCCAAGGTGAACATCGCTCACCGCCGCGCATGGCGCGAATGGAATGAAATCAAACCTCCGACGGTTCCCAACGCCAACATCTTCGAGGACCAAGACTGGTACCGCTTTCAGGATGAAACCATGTACCAATACCTGCGTTGGATCCGCAGTGTTTGGGAAGCCATGGGTGTTCGCGAGCCCGCGGTTCTCTTTACTCTCGCCGAGAGTTACAACGCAGCCGAGCACGGAGTTCTTCCGCACTACCGCCTGCGCAATATGCCCGGCCAAACCGGAATGATGACCGTGAACCTCTATCCAAAGACCTACGAGACCGACGACATCACGCTCATGAATCTTCCGTTCAAAACGGATCACGACGTCAAAGCCGCCGAGAGCGCAAATGATTTTTACCTCGGCTCGCGCCAAGAATGGGTCATGGGCCCGGAGATTCAGGCCGGCTGGTGGCGGGGCACGCACGTTTCGCTTGAGTCGAGACGACAAACCTATCTCTCCACTCTCGGTCACGGCATGAAGGCGCTTTATCTCTACTACTTCAACGAAGGCGACAACTGGCAGTCGACTTGGGCCAAGGATCAAATCCTCCCCTACTTCACGACTCTCCGTAAGGACCCGCGCTACAAGAACACTCCCGACAATCAACTTTCCGCGCAGTTCTGGGCGGAACTCAATGAGATCGTCGCGAACAATCTCTTCGTCGGATGGGATGCGTGGTGGGTTCTCAAGCAAGGCGGCACTCAACCGAAGACTCTTTACTTTGATGCACCCATCGGCGCCGATGGCGAACCGAGGGCCCCGTACGCATCCGTAAAAGAATTCGGAGAGAGAGTGATCGCCCCCTACGGGCGCTTCCTCGGCTCCGCCGTCGAGATGACCGACGAAGTCTGCATGATTAAAGATTCAAATCAGCACGCGCCCTCGACGGTGAGCGGGGTGAGTTCGAGAATCGTGAATTCGGATTGGGCCGGAGGATTGCTCGCGCTCCTCTTCCACGCCGGCATCAATCCGCGCATTCATCATTGGGATATCAATCCGAAATCGGATCTCCTCTCGTGCAAGCTCGTCGTTTATCAGGACAACGGATTCGCCACGCCCGAACTTGCGCAATGGCTCAAATCTGTTCTCGCGCGCGGGGGCGGTGTCTTGAACTTCATCGATGACGGTCTCACGCGACAGCTTCTCGGGCGCGCTCCGACATCGAACCCCGGTTGCGTGCGCATTCCCGGCCAACCGATGGAAGTCGACGGCTATCGCTGTGCCGTCGGCACGGGTTACGTTTACCAGGCGCGCGTTCCCATTCACGATGTCTTTAATACCGATTTCTACGCCCGCGTTCATGATGCTCCCGCGAGACGCGCCGTCATGGAAGGCGTTCTCCGCGACTTGAAAATTCGCGGCCGCGTTCAGATCAAGGGCGGAGCCGATCGCGTCGTCGCTTACGCTCGAATGAGCCAAGACGCCGAACGCTACTGGGTGACCGTGAAGAGCGGGCGTCTCGATGCCCACGCGGGAGCGATTCAATTGAGCGTCAAGCGCCCGAATTCCATGTATGAGGTGACGGAAGTTTTCACCCGCGCGAGTGTTCGCATGCGCGGCTCGGATTTATACCAACTTGGATGGGGTTACTCACTCGGGCCCAACGGCAGCACGGCTTATTACGTTGAGCCAATAAAAGAACCTCTTCTCTGAGCCCGCGGGAGGACGAACTCAGAGAAGAGGGACCAGACCGTATAACAACCGTAAGGGAGGAACATCGAGGAACCGAGTTGTCGGCTCGGAGCGAACGGATTCTCAATCTTCCATGACTGACCCGTCCGCTCCTTCCTACGTATCGGAGCCTCTGTCATCTCCCTACTTCAATCCGAGTGCCAGCTCTAATGTCCTTGAATCCGTACCGCTTCGTTCTCGCTCTGAGGTCGTTTAACTCCGATTCGTCCGGAATCTCCCCGACGTTGACGTGGAAGTCTTCCCCGAAACCCCACGAATTTTTACGTACTCACCGGAACGACCCAGAAATTCATTCAAGAATTGTAAGTTTAGAGCGAAGGACGGGCCCATTCTCGGCCGAATTTTTGATCAATTCTCCACGTTTATCATGGCCTCTGGCCACGCCTTCGCGACCCATCGTACCAACTCTCCCTAATGGGACTGCTGAAGGTATTCTCAATTCGCAGTCGGCCTCTGTTCCATCTTTTGGTGTTCGGGCTGGCGTTGTTTTCGATCGGTGCGTGGTGGAGCGTAAAGTCCGCCATCGACGCCGACATTCGATCGCGATTGGAATCCGAAGCCGAAAGAATCGCTTCGACCTTCAAGGGTCGAATGAGCACCTACGGAAACACCCTCTATCACGTGCGCGCCCATCTGCTCACGGGAGGCGAAATCACCGAGCGCGACTTCCGTCGCTACATCTCGGGCCTCGACGTTCAGAGTCGCTTCCCCGGAATCAAACGCATTGGTTACCTCGAGATCCGTCAAGACGGGCGCTCGACGGTCATGATGGTCGAACCCCGCGATCCTTACGCGAACAAAAATTTCGGCTTCGACATGTTGAGCGAACCCGTTCGTCGGAAGGCGGTTCTCTCTTCCGCACAGTCTGGCGAGCCCACGATGACATCGGTGCTTGAAGGACCGCAAGTAGGGCCCGAAGGGAACAACGGCTTTACCGTCTTTCTGGCTGTCAACGGACTCGACGCAAAGATCAAGGGAGCCGTGTACGCGGCTTTTGAAGTGGGAGACCTCTTCGCCGGAACTTTCGGCACTCCGTCGCTCAAACGCGAGAACGTGAATTTCACCCTCGAGACGGTGGATGAGGCGGGAACACCTACGGTTCTTTACAATCGCTTCGATGCGGGATCCGAAATCCTGAATGAAGAGGGTGCTACCACTTACCGCACGTTTCAACTGCTCGGCCGCACGCTCCGCTTTCACGTAGCCCCCCTTCCCCACTTTTACTCGAAATCAGATCGCTACTTGCCGGCAACGGTCGCGTTCGGTGCAGCCTTCATCTCGATCCTCATCCTTCTGGTCTTGAAGGCGAGCCAAACTCAGCTCATCTTCGAGACGCGCGCAAGGGAGGTCAGCACGCGGGCCGCTGAGCAGAGCCGCAACCAAACGGCGCTCCTCAATAAGCTCAACGATTCGGCAAAAGCCCTCTCCATGGAACTTGATCTCGATTCGCTCGGAATGAAGCTCCTGAAATCGGCGATCGATATCTCGCGGAGCCACGTCGGATTTCTTTATCTCGCGACCGACAATGACGACGAATTGCAACTTCCTCTCCGCGGCGCGACTGGATTTGAACATCCCGCCTGCTTAAAGAAGCGACTCACGGGACAAGAAGGCCTCAGCATCATTCCAAATGGTTTCATGCTGCGGATGCAAGATCGTGATTCTAAAGAAGCGATCGAAAAACTCTTCATCTCCAGCGAAGCTTGCCAAGAAGCCGTTGATTCGTTCGATCCCCCGCTTTCGGATTGGATCCTCGTTGGAATTTCCTCGCGCGACTTCGGCCGCTGCGGAATTCTCTTCCTTGCGCGCAATAACGGAACTCGTTTTGATACGGTCGAGATCGAAATCCTGGAGAGCTTGGTCGCACATGCCTCGAGCACGCTTGAGACCGCGAAACTCTTCCGCCGGGTCGATGACGCCAACCGTGCGAAGAGTGCGTTTCTTGCCAACATGAGCCACGAAATCCGCACGCCTCTCAATGCGATCATCGGTTTTTCGGAGATGCTCCTCAAACACAATATCGCCGATCACCAGAAGACTTCGGTTGCGCGCAACATCCGCCGCGGGGGCGAGGAACTGACGCGCATCATCGACGACATTCTCGATCTCTCAAAAGTGGAATCGGGAAAACTCCTGATCGCCAAACGCCAAGTCCGACTCTCTCTTCTCTTGCACGATATGAAGTCGATGATGGAGGGACGCGCGAAAGAAAAGGGCCTGAGCTTCACCGTCGAGAGCTCGGGACCGCTTCCTGTTCACATCGCAACCGACGACGTTCGACTCAAACAGATTTTATTGAATCTGGTGGGCAACGCGATCAAGTTCACCGAACGCGGCTCGGTCGTCTTGCACGTTCGGTATTTAATCTCCGCCGACGGCGAAAACCTGCTCGCGTTTCGTATCAAAGACACGGGAATCGGCATCGGCGAAGTTGCACAGAAGCACCTCTTCCACCCGTTTGTTCAGGCTGATCCGTCGTCCACCCGCCGCTACGGCGGCTCGGGCCTGGGGCTCGCTCTGTCGAAGCGTCTCTGCAAGGAACTCGGTGGCGATCTGGCGCTCCTCGAGAGTATTCCTGGGCGGGGTTCAACATTCGAAGCGCGCGTGAGTATCGGTGAACTCACGCAGTCCCTCTGGATCGAAGAGACGCCCCATCAAGAACCCCACGATGAAATGCTCCCGGAAGGCTCGCGAGTTCCGGAGGGTCGTCTCAACGGCGCACGCGTGCTCATCGTCGAAGATTCAGAGGATAACCAAGAGATCTTCCGCTTCTTCCTGGAGAGCGCGGGAGCCAGCGTGGAAATTGTCGAAAACGGACTCGATGCCGTTAAAAAAGCTGCCACCTACGACATTGATATCATCTTGATGGACATTCAGATTCCAGAAATCGACGGCAAGGAAGCCACCCGAAGAATTCGCGGGCAAGGATACGCGCGCCCCATCGTCGCCCTCACCGCTCATGCCATGCATGAGGAGCGCATCAGCTGCTTGGAAGCCGGCTGCGATGGTCAAATCACGAAACCTGTATCAGGCGAGAGCCTTGTCGCCGAAGTTGCCGAATATTTGAGGAGAAAAGATGAGCGCATCCCCGCTTATTCCTGAAGAGATGAGACGACAGTATGTCCAGCGCCGTAAAACGGACCTCTCGAAGCTGATCGATGCTCTCGCGCAAAAAGATCTGGAGGTCTTTCACCGCATCGGCCACCAGCTGAAGGGAAATGCGTCGACCTATGGCTACATGGACCTTGAGAGCATCGGCATTCGTCTTGAGGAAATAAAAAGCCTCGATGATTCCACCGAGGCTTCTGATCTTCTGGCTGAATTCCGCGCATGGCTCGCGATGAACGAGCCCGATTCCGGAAGCTCCAGTCGTCTTAGTTCAACTCTATAAGGCTCTGCCCCGAACCCGGCTTGGAGATCGGGCCGGTTCCGTTCGGGCCGAGCTGCAGGCGCCGGTAGAGCGTCTTGCGGTCAATGCCCAGATCCCTCGCCGTCTTATCCTTCGCCCCACCGTTTCTCTCGAGCGCGAACATGACGTAAGCATCCGTGAGCTCCTGAAGCGTCAGGAGACGACCATTCTCGCCGAGCGGGAGTGGTGAGTCGATGCTTGCGACCGGATGCGGTTTCGGATCGAGGTCGCCAAACAGGTCCCCCGCATCAATCAGCGGATCTTGGCAGAGCACCACGGCGCGCTCGATCGTATTCTCGAGTTCCCGAACGTTTCCGCGCCAGAAATGCGAATAAAGTTTTTCGAGCGCTTCTTTCGTGAAGCCCTTCACCGCCGAACCGTTCAGTGCCGCGTACTTCGTTAAGAAGAATTCGGCGAGAGGAAGAATGTCTTCCTTCCTATCTCTCAACGGCGGAAGCGCGATCGGAATGACGTTCAAACGGAAGAACAAGTCTTCGCGAAATCTCTTCTCGTTGACTTCGACCGTGAGATCCTTGTGGGTCGCGGAGACGACACGCACGTCAACAGGACGTGTTTGGTTCTCCCCGATCCGCTTGATCTTGCGCTCTTGCAGAACGCGGAGAAGCTTCGCCTGGAGCGGAAGGGAAAGATCCCCGATTTCGTCCAAAAAGAGGGTTCCGCCTTGAGCTTCCTCGAAGAGACCGATCTTCTTATCGCTCGCACCCGTGAAGGCACCTTTGGCGTAACCGAAGAGTTCGGATTCAAGGAGGTTCTCGGGGATCGCGGAACAGTTGATCGCGATAAACGGCTTATCCTTACGGTTTCCGAAGTTGTGGATCGCTCGCGCGACCACTTCCTTTCCCGTTCCGCTCTCACCTGAGATGTAGACGCTCGCGGCGCTGTTGGACACGCGGCGGGCGAGATCAAGCGCCCTGAGAAAGCCCGGGCTCTTTCCGATGATGCCGCTCAGATCCGATTTTTCCTTTACCTTCACCGCGGCCTTGAGGGCCTGGTTCTCCACACGAATTTTATTCAAGTGAATGGCGCGCTCGACGGAAACGAGGAGCTGCGGAAAGTGAATCGGTTTCACGATAAAATCGTAAGCCCCGGCCTCGATCGCGCTCACGGCGATCTCGACGCTCTTATGAGCGGTCATCAAAATCAAGGGAGCCTGGATGCCAGACTTTTTCACGCGTTCCGTGAATTCAATGCCGGTCATCTGGGGCAGGCGAAGATCCGTCAGGATGACGTCGCAAACGACGTTCTTCTCCTCGAGCGCCGCTAGTGCTTGCTCGGCGTCGTCGAAGGTAACCACGTTGTAACCACGTGGCTTAAAGAAGCCGACGACAATGTCTTGGATGTCCTGATCGTCATCGACCACCATTAATGTCTGCGAGAAGGCAGTATTCGTTTTCATACGCGTCCATTTAACACACGTTCCAATTCTCCCCAAGTGGAGAGTGGGAAAATTCCTCGTTAAGAAGGTTTTGTGCGACTATTCGCCACCTAGGTGGGCATTATTTTCGTTCTGACCATGAAGCTCAGACGGCACTACGATTGCTAGACCAAGGTATTGAACACGCGCTTCGGAAAGGAGACTGGGTTCATGCTGTGGGCGGCGGTCTTGTTTTTTACTCTCGCGCTCGTCTCCATGATCCTAGGAACTCTGGGCTTCGCCGGCTTGAACGTGGAGAGCGGCCAGAGCTTTTTGATCATCTTCCTCATCCTCGCGGTGATCAGTTTCGTCGCCGGTCTCGTGAGTCGCACGAGCTCGAAGACGGAAAATTTTTAATTGAATCAGCTAACGGCCTGCGAAGGCTGAGATGGGCCAACGATCCAACCGAGAGTGAGCTCAAAGAAAGAAATCCGACATAGAGACTGAGTCGGGCTATTTTCCTTGGGCTCTTTCGAACGGACGCCCCGTTCTCGCCTTCGCAGATACCGATGAGGAGCCAGGAGATGGCGCAAACGACCTTTCCATCAAAACTTTACTCCTACCACCTTCAATATCCCTTGATCGTTTTCGCGATCGCGTTCCTGCTCGCGCTCATCGTCGGCGTTTGAACTTTGACCCCGTTCGTCGAGACCTAAGACCTGTCGAGCTCATCGACGCTTCCGCCTCATTCAACAAATTTTGCTGTCCGGCAGTTGACTTCAAGTGACCAGACCTAAAGTCGGGGACTGGACTTGCCGTTTGTCTGAGCATGCGGAAAAACTTTGGCCCACTCATCACGTTTGCGTTCGCGCTGCTCCTCCCCTTCACTCACGTCGCGGCGACACCGGACTATTGGAACTGTAAAAACAGATCGACCATGGGTGAGTGGGATTTTGGCCGCGCGCCGGCCCTCTGCAATGTCAACACCCACATGGAACCTTCGGTCGTTCGCACGCAGTATCAACCCGTCGTGTTTGATGATCCCAAGAGCGTTTCCTCCGAACGTCTTCGGTACATGAGCGGGATGTTTCCCGTACTTCGGGACGTGGGCACCTACTACATTAAGAAGCGGAATCCAAATGTGAGTGCGGCGGAAGTGCATGGCTTTCTTGAAGCTTTCTACACGCTCGCGCAAAAAGAGAGCTTTTGGAGCCATTACCGAAATGCTGGCGACGGATATCTTCGCTACATGCGCGGAGATAGCGGTCATGGTCACGGCATTATGCAAGTCGACGACAATTCTCACCAGGTGGCGCTTTCCGAGGGTAAGGGCGTCGACATGATCTACAACATGATTTACGGCCTCGACATCTTTTATAAGGCGTGGACACGGTCCGCGACTGCGAGTTGCGTCTCATCTAAATCTGATTACAAGACGCGCGCACGCTCGTCTTGGTCAGCTTATAACGGAGGCTCGGCTCAGCTCTGCCGCTGGCGCAACTCTTCGAGCCCTTACGCCAAATTTGATCAAGACTTCCTCCGGTTCTACGAGGCGAAGGCGTGGCGTGACTTCGTAAAGGATCAAAGCGCAGCTTCCCCGATCGACGTCCGCTGTTTGGCGGAGGGCCGACGGCCCTGCGGCCTTCCTTCGGTGACGCCGCCCTCACAGCAACTCGTTGATGGACATCTGTACAGACTGGCAAATGGCTCCTACTGCCTCTTTCAAGAGGCAGCCTTACAATGCGTCAACGAATATCGCGACGTTGCTTGTGTTGAAGCGAGAGTGGGTCGATCGCTCGGTGCGGGCGAAAACGCCACGGCCGCCATGATCGCGGGCCGTACGATTAAAACATTCGACCGCAATACACTCTGCGGATCGGCCATTTCTGGTCTCATTGCCACGGGGAAAAATGTAACTTTAAAGAAGGACATTCGTCTTCGCGGCAATCCTGAAAC
>SXSP01000515.1 GCA_005792225.1 Bdellovibrionales bacterium
GTACGTGGTCGAGCGTTTGTGGAGAGACTCGAAGCTCCTCGAAATTGGCGGCGGAACGCTCGAAGCTCACCACAAGAACATCACGCGGGATCTCGTTAAGAATCCCGGTGTCATCCTAAACTAAAATTATTTTGTTGGTTCGGGAATGTCGCAGAACTCGGTGAAGGCCTCGAAGTGAGCCGGGTTCAGCTGGAGCATGGCATCCAGACAGTTCTCGGCCGAGCTCACGAACTTCCCGAGAACTTCGATTCGATCTTGAGAAACGGGAACGGTACGCGCTTCGTCCGCAGCGGGCGTGGGCAATCCTTGGAGAAGTCGAACTGCGGAAGAAACGCGCGAGAGCATGCGGCGCTCGCGCTTCCGGAGAACGTTCATGATGACGTTCAGGAGCTCCGAGTTTGAGCGGTACGTGACGGTTCCGCGCGGTGTGCGGCCGGCGATCTCGATGACTTCATATTCCATCAAATCTGAAATCGACATGCTGACGAGTGCTTTTGAAATTCCGAGCCGATCGATCAAATCGGCGGCGTCGAGTGGTTCGGGCGCGAGAAACAGGTGCGCCCAGATGCGACCATGAACGTTCTTGAAGCCCCAATACTCGATGAATTCGCCGACTTGGTTGACGACGTCTTCGAGTTCTGGAGGAATTTTCAGTGGTCGTTCAGACATATTTAAACAATAGGGGCAGCCGCTTCTCGGGTCAAACCTCGATTACAGAGTTGTCGGTGACTACGAAGAGTTGTCGCCAATCGCGCTTCTTCAGCTCAAGACCGCCGGTGAAGAGACTAAAGGCGGGAAGAACACTCCCTGTTTTTCCGACAGCGAAGCACGGCAGACGGAGACTGTCACCACCTCCAGTGAGACGAACGACGGGATGAAGGTGACCCGAGAGGACGTGAAGATCGCCGGGCTCCGTTGGCGGGTCGTGCGCGAGGAGAAAGGGCTTTCTCTCGATGGGAGAGTCGTGAACTTCGATTCTCCATATCTCAGGAAGAATGAATCTTCGATCGTGGTTGCCCCGGATGAGCGAGATCTTGAGGCCGGCATGTTTGTCTCTCCACGCGGAGACCGCAGCGACGACTTCGGGCGTAATACCAACGGGTGCGTGGATGAGATCGCCGAGGATAATGAGCTCACTCGGTTTTGTTCTTTCGATTGCGCGACTCAAGCGTTGGAGATCGTCGGCGAGAACTTTCGATGAAACCGCGATCCCGCTGCGCTGAAAAACTTCGGCTTTTCCCCAGTGAAGATCTGCGGCGAGCAGCGTGCGCGAAGAAGGAAGAAACACGCAACGCTCGGGAAGGAGCTCGAGGTTTTCGCCGCGAATGACGATGTTTTCGGTCAATTGGACCTCCACGTCGACTTGAGGCGTTCGATCCTTTGTTCGAGTGTTTCAGAAGACAGGCGAGCACCCAAGCGCTCGGCGATCAGCGGAAATCCGAGCGGAGTGGGTCGTGAAACGTTGCGCACGATGAGGTTTTCGCGCGAGAGGCGATCGAGAACGGAGAAGAGTCGTCCGTTTTCCATTTGCTCGCCGAGGACTTGGTTTTCTGACTGAAGGACGAGGGGATGATCAGGCTCGTACCTCCTAAATACATCGAAGAGGAGCCCTGCGCTGACTTGAAGTTGCCGCGCGCTCTTTCGGGCGCTCGGATGACCTGGATGAAGAAGTCCGGCGACACGCGCGATCTCCCGAAAACGCTGTCTAGCGAGTTGCGTGAGATCGAGCGCCGAGCGTAGATCCTCGATCGCGTTTTCGCTCGAGAAGAGATCGGGAGTGAGTGTCGTGTTGAAGTCGAAGTCTCCCGCCGAGAGAATCTCAAATCCGTAATCGTTGACGGCAATCGAAAAGGTCGCGCCCTGAAATCTCGAGAGCCGATACGCGATGATGGCGGCGACACCTTCGTGGATCAAGCGGCCTTCGAATGGATACACGAAGAGGTGGTTTCCTTCGCGGGTCTTGCCGATTTCAACGAGGGTTTCGCGTGCGCGTGGGATCGCGGATAAGCGCCTCTGAGCTTCGATGATGGGCTCAAGCGCGCGGATTTCGATGTCTTGGGCATGATCAATATTTTCTAGGAGCTCTCGTACGGAGCGCGAGAGGGAACTCGAATAAGGAAGTCTGCCTCCGTGCCAAGACGGTGAGACGGTGGCGCCACCTTTTCCCATCCTGACTCTCGCTTCGAGCCCTTGCATGCCGATGTACTCGAGGACGCGGCCTGAGAAGAGAAAGCGATCCCCTTTTTTGAGTTTTGAAATGAAACCTTCTTCGACGTAGCCGAGCTGTTTTCCGCGCAAGAACTTGAGCGCGACACTCGCATCAGACGCAATCGTTCCGATGTTCATGCGGTGGAGACGTGCGATCCGGGCGTCACGCACGCGATAAACTCCGTAATCGAGTTCGACGCGTCGATAAGAGGAATAGGCCTGAAGCGAAAAGCCACCGTCGCGGATGAATGCGAGTGCCCAATCGAGTTCATCGTCGGAAACTCCTCGGTAGGAGAAGGCGGACCGCACTTCCGATAAAATTTCCTCACGCGTGAAGCCGCCGCCGAGAGCGCGGGTGACGAGATGTTGGACGAGAACGTCGAGTGGTTTTATCAGCGGTTCTCGGGGTTCCACGTGGTTGATGTCGATCGCACGCCGAGCCGCCGCGATTTCGATGAGCTCGAGCGCATTTGTCGGAACGAAGAGCACGAAAGCAGTTTCACCGGGTCGGTGAGCGCTGCGACCCGCGCGTTGCAAAAGACGCGCGATGCCCTTGGGAGAGCCGATTTGCACGATGCGATCAACGGGCGCGAAGTCGACTCCGAGATCGAGAGATGAAGTTGCGACGACAAAACGTATGGTTCCGCTTTTCACTCCCGCTTCGACTCGTTCGCGCTCTTTGCGATCGAGCGAACCGTGATGGAGGGCGATCCATTCACGCCACTCGGGCTTTGCCTCGCTGAGCGTGAGAAACCATCGTTCGGCCTGGCTCCGCGTATTCGTAAAGATCAGCGTGGGACGCTCGGGATCAAGCCAAGCGAGCAGTTTTGATGCGAGCTTTAAACCCAGGTGTCCCGCCCAAGGGAAAGTGTCAATTTGGTCGGGAAGAAGTGACTCGATGACGACCGGTCGATGAAGCTTGGCGCGCACGATTGTCGGTCTGTCGTTTGTTCCGACGGCGACGCGCGCAGCTTCTTCGGTGTTGCTGATTGTCGCAGTCAGCGCCCAGGTGCGCACCCCAGGTCGGAGCTTTCTGAGTCGAGTGAGGCTCAGTTCGAGGAGACTTCCGCGTTTGTTACCGAGACATTCATGCCATTCATCGAGGATGACGGTTTCAAGATGCGAGAAGTGACGCTCGTGATCCTGATCGCAAATCAGAAGTGCCAGCGACTCCGGAGTGGTGACCAGGATTTCAGGCATGGCGGCACGCTGTTTTGAGCGCCGATGGGCCGATGTGTCGCCTGTCCTTGCCTCAACACGAAACTTGAGGCCGAGACCCGAAACCGCTTCTTCGAGAGCTAGCTGAATATCTCGCGCGACCGCCTTCAGCGGCGTTAGATACAGAATGCGCAGGCGTTTCGAAGTTTGGTCCTGGGCCGCGTGCATGAGCGCACCTAAGAACGCCGCGTACGTTTTTCCGGCGCCGGTTGGGACATGGATGAGTCCGCTCTCTCCCTTGAGCCGGGCTTCCCACGCTTCGCGCTGAAATGGAAAAGGCTTCCAGCCTCGTGAGCGAAACCACTCGTCGACGGGGCGAAGGAGAGCGCCTGCACGCTCAGTTGGATTGTGCGGTTTCTCGAGCGTATCCAGCATCGATCATCGCCTTTAGAGTTTCGAGCTTGTCGGCGTCTTCGATTTTCTTATCGTGGCGCCACCGGAGAATCCGAGGAAAGCGAAGAGCGACGCCCGATCGATGTCGAGGCGACGCATTGATCGCTTCGAATGCGATCTCGAAGACGTGCACCGGATCAACCGAGCGCACGGGTCCGAACTTTTCGCGCGTATGCCGACGAATCCAGGCATCGAGTCGTCCGATCTCTTCATCGGTGAGCCCCGAGTAAGCTTTCGCGACGGGCACGAGAGTTTCGCCGTCCCAAACCGCGAACGTATAGTCCGTGTACAGGCTCGCGCGACGCCCGCTTCCGGCTTGCGCGTACAAGAGAACGGCATCCACCGTGAAGGGATCGATCTTCCACTTCCACCAATCTCCGCGTTTTCGTCCCGATTGGTAGGGTGAAGACAGTCGCTTTAGCATCAAACCTTCGACATTGAGATCTCGAGACTTGGCCCTCTCGAGCGGCAAATCCGACCAGCTTGAAAACTCGACGAGCGGAGAGAGTTGAAAGACGGAGGACTTTCCCTCCAGAAGTTCTTCAACGAGGCGCCGCCGCTCGCTTAAGGGTGCGGCTCTTTTATCTTCGCCTGCGATCTCGAGAAGATCGTAGACCATGAGCATCGCCGGAGCTTCGGTGAGAACGGATTTTGTAAGAGTCTTTCGACCAATTCGTTTTTGGAGCGCCGCAAACGGAAGGACCCGGCCATCGCGCGCGGCGAGAACTTCTCCGTCGATGACCGAACCATCCGGCAAAGTGTGTGCAGCCTGGGTGATTTCGGGAAATCGATCCGTTATGAGTTCTTCGCCCCTCGACCACAGAAAGACTTCACCGTTTCGTTTGATGAGCTGGGCGCGAATGCCGTCCCACTTACGCTCGACCTGCCATTCGGAAGGCTCGCCGAGCGTTTCGATTTGGTTCTCGAGCGGAGATGCGAGGAAAAACGGGTAGGGACGCGAGGCGACTTCAGCTTTTTCGCCGGGGGCGAGGAGACGGAGATACCACTCGCCTTCGGGTTTCCACTCGCCCATCAATCGATGCGAAATTTCGGCGACGTCAAGACCCGAGACTTCGGCAAGCGCACGGGCAACGAGACTCTGCGAAACTCCGACTCGGAAGGAGCCGGTGAGGAGCTTGTTCAGAATGTAGATCTCACCCTTTTCGAGCGCGCGCCACCACCTGATCACTTGCGCTTTTTGCTCTTCTTCCTCGAGGGGAACGAGCGGAAGAATTCGTTCCTGCATCCATTGGCTCAGAGAGACATCGGGGAGTGAGCCGGGAGTTGCATCAAGGCCAAGCGAGTCGAGGAGGAGCGCGCAAACTTCAGCCGTATCTCCAACGGAATTATAGCTCTCTTGAAAGAGCCAATCAGGAATTGAGGTGAGCTCTTCGGTCCATGCCCTCAGGCTTCCGGAGGAAATAAAGCGCTTCAGCCTTCGGCCGGTGAGGAAGTAGAGCGCCCAAGCCGCGTCGTCGGGCGAGCTCGCGCGAAAGTAATCGGCAATCGCCTGGACCTTCGCGTTCGTGCCGGTCGTTGCATCAAGGCGCTCGTAGAGGGCTGCGAAATTTCTCATTCGTTAGTCCTCTCCTTCTCCACCGAACGCGGCCAAATGGAGCGGAATCGCCTTTTGTCCCCGCTCATTTAAATATCGAGAGAGAACGTCGACAGAGCCATGCGTTGGCAAGGTCACTCGCGCTTTCGTGTCCTCGACGGTGCGAAGTAGATCCGGCCAATCCGCATGATCCGAGAGGATGAAGCCGCGATCATAACCGCGCCGCCGACGATTTCCGCGCAC
>SXSP01000516.1 GCA_005792225.1 Bdellovibrionales bacterium
GCCGCTCGTCATCTTGTTGTACGTTTCTATCGGGATCCCGAGAGTGATGTTAATGCCGGTGGCGGCTGGCATTTTACTACTGCCAACTCTCTTGAGGCTGGTGACCCACTTGATGATCGATCGCGGATATCCACCGTCCCTCACCGATCCTGCTGCGACTCACAACAATCTGGACGCATTCATCGTCGGATTATTTCTGAGGCTACTTATTGAACGAAAGCTCCAGTTCGGACGATACAGCCGAGCACTGCTATTTGTGATCGCCATCTCAGTCCTTGCGATCTCAACGTATTGTGCGGCTCGAGGCGGAAACTTTTTTTATTCGGCGATTTTCGCCCGACTTGTGGACTCCGTCGCCATAGCGTCTCTCGTTTATTGCACAATCGGTTTTCGCCGACGGTGGCTTGCGCCGTTACAAGTCCTCGCATTCTACAGCTTCAATGTTTATCTCTGGCATCTTTCCGCAAAATACCTCGTACGCGATTGGTTTAAAGCGGATTTCATCAGTTTTACGGGTTATGTGTTTACTTCGTTATTTCTCGCTTGTGTCTTTACCCACCTGGTCGAACTCGTACCCTACCGATTTAATGAGCGAAGACTACGACGCGAGCGTGAGGAACCAGCAAGGCGCGCGTCCTGAGCGGCAGTATTATCTCGGACGACCATCCGTTCTTTGTGCATATAGATTGCACGTTCTCGAGCCATGAGAATAGTCGACAACACCGACAATCTTAACTGCATTCGTGTGACCAACCTTTTGACTGCCTGGCTCATTTTCGTCTTGGCGTCGGCGTGTGCGCTTCCAGCCTTTTCGCAAACTCAATTTGCTAGCGAAAAGATTGATCTCGAAGCCGTGGATCAATTGAGTGTTGGCTTACCGTTTTTGAAACACATCGAGGATGTTCATCGTCAGGCTTGTGAAAAGCAGAAAGGTCGCTGCGTCCTAACTGAGGCAGACATTGTGAGGGGCGGATCGGCGAATAAACTGCTTATTTTTCGTGGGGAGCGGCGCCTCTTCGAATCGCCGGCGACATCATCGTTTGCAAGGTGGATCGCAGCCACTTCCGAATTAGCGCGTAGATTCAGTTCGAATCGCGCTCTCTCGCACTTCCTTTTTTCGCTTATGCGGATCGACCTTGGGCCGAATAATTTCTTCGATGCCAAACGTCGCGCCTTTGACAATGCGAGTTCAACACCCAGATCGAAACTCCGAGTTCTTGCCTCTAATCACTTGAGCCTTGAGGGTTTGAAAATCATAGATCCGGCGGCGAACGAAACTTTTGTCTTTGATCCGTTCGTTTCGTTTTCTCTTAACCCACATCTCGCGCTGGAATACACGCGTGATCGCGGCTCCTTCAATGCTGAGGCGGTGCTCTTTGTAGCAGCTGTGCCGAAAGAGAAATTTATTTCGCTGGCGGGTCAAGAATGCGACAGAGATCTAGAGCTCGACTCCTCGATGATCTACGACATCAACAAATGTGCACGCGGCGATGGTGCAAGTGACTCCGACCAGGAAAGAGATGCCGCATTTTATTTGCCAAGGCAGTATTTGCGTTGGGCCGTGCGCTTTAATCGGGACAAGTAAAACGGACCCTCAAGTTTTCGTTTTGAACGAAAGGTGAGCAGTCTACTTACGGCTCGTCTCCGCGGCGAGGCTGCGAAGGCCATTCACTAGGCCGCAGGCTCGCGTGTAGGTTTTTGGCGGCGCGGGGGCCATGATTTCATCCATGATCTTCTTTCCGGCCGCTTGCAGTTCGGGAGAGGTGGATTGAACCATGAGTTCCGGGTGAAATTGAAAGAGTTTGATGCGGCCGTCTTTAGAGATCAGGGCTTCGGGAACTCCGTCGTCGGCGACCGCGGCGAGTTCCAGTGGGCCGCCTTCTTTCCACTGTACGTACTGGTGATGGTATGTGTTCACCTTTAGACGATCTTGCCCGAGCCAATCTTTGATGAAGGGGTACCGGGTTTGTTTGAGGTTGGCCTCGTGGGAAGGTTGGCCTCCCTCGCTCGTCGGGACGTTCGGGCCGTGACCGACGTTATCTTTGACGAACGTCGGAACATCTTGGCCAACCTTGTAGCCGCAGAGAGCTGAGGTCAGCTGTGAGGCGCGGCAGACGCCCGTGATCCGATCCGCACGGCCGCCGGAATTGATGGTTTTGATTTTCTTTTCGAGCAGCATCACTTCGAATTCATCGCGCCGAGGCTGCACGCTGATGGAATGGGTATTTTTCTCTTTGTAGATGGCGGGATTGATGTCGCCGCCGCCCATGTGGATGAAATGCGGAAACTCTCGATCTAGAATCTTTGCGAGTTCGCGCTTTTCAGGTTTCGTGAGTCCAACGTCAGCCGCGAGCGGAACGGCGTAGGGTTTTCCCCTCGCCTTCTTCGCAGGATCGTAGAAGGTGTTGATTAAATAACCTGGCTTTAGATCCTCGGTATCATTGATCACAAGGAGACTGCGGGCGTCTTTTCCGCCCTGAGGCAGCTTGGAGAATTGACCGACGGGGAAATTTCTATAGCCCTTCGTGTACTTTGCGAGTTCCGAGTGAGACGCGAGGCCTTGTACGTATCTCCGCACGGCGGCCTCGCGGGATTCGTTCGCCCGTTTTGGAAGCACGAAAGGAGGATGATTTTTATACGAAGTCCACACGATCAGCTCGAGTGCCGCCCCCCGGAGCGGGAGACTGATCGCCAAGAGGACGAGGGTTGTTTTTGCTAATGAAGCCGAAGCACGCAACATACCCTCGTGAAAAGCACGGCCCATACCGTGCGGGGATGCCGTCTCAGGAGATCTCAATGTTCAGAAGTTGAACATCCGAACAGCGAGACATCGTCGTTTCGTTTTGAGACGGCGACCTCTCCTAGCCGATTGCTTCTCCATGCTGTGTGAGATCAAGGCCGAGTGCCTCTGATTTTTCATCGACGCGGATCGGACCGAATACGCGAACGAGATAGACGATGCCCGCTGTGGCAATCATGCTGTAGGCGGCGACGATCGCGCATGACGTGAGATGCGTCGTCAGAAGGCCTGCGTTTCCGAGCAGAACTCCGTCAGCCCCGGCGGCGTTTACTGATTTATCGGCGAAGATCGCGGTGAGAATTGCACCGAGTGTGCCGCCAACCCCGTGGCATCCGAACACATCTAGCGAGTCATCGAGCGAAAACCGAGACTTGATGAAGGCGACCGCTAGATAACAGATAACACCGGTTACGATTCCGATGATGAGTGCCGAGCCAACCGTCACAAAGCC
>SXSP01000517.1 GCA_005792225.1 Bdellovibrionales bacterium
GGCGGCCTCAGGCGATTCACCGGAGTTCAGCGCCGACTCGAAGATCTTCCCGATCTTGCGGTTGGGAATTGTCTTTCCCTCCGGGTTTTCAACGGCCGTCACGCCGTCGGTGTAAACGATGAGTTTTTCACCGGGCTTGAGAATGAGCGAACGCTCATGCCAAACGTGCTTCGTTTCGCCGAACATCGCATCGGGATCGCTCACAACGTAATCGCCCTCGCGAGCATCGCTGCCTTCCTCACCCGCCCAGAGATAGGGCGGTTCGTGGCAGGCGTTGATGTAAGTGACGAGGCCGTTTCGCGTGTTGATTTTCAGGAGGAGCGCCGTCATATACACGCGACCTTTTGAGCACTGATAAATCGCCTCATCGCAAAGACTCGCGACTTCCTTTAACTCAAGTTCTTTTGTTTGCACGTAAGAGAACATTGAGCGTGCCGCCGCCGTGATCAGCGCTGCGGGTGTTCCGTGTCCCGTGGCATCAGCGACGATCACGTAAAGGTAATCACCTTTTTCGAAGTAGTACCACCAGTCGCCGCCGCACTCGGTGGAAGTCACGTAAATTCCGCCGACGGTGAGTTCGCCCGCGGTGAATTGCGAGCTCACGGGAAAGAGACTCTCCTGAACGAGCGCCGCCGTCTTCAGCTCCGACTCCATCCGCGCCTTGTCCGCCGTCGCGAGAAGGAGCTTGCGGATCTCGAGAGTCATTTTCTTAAACGCGCCCGCGAGAACGCCGACTTCGTCTTTCGATTCGAATTCAGGCGTAGCATCGAAGTCTCCATCGCCGATTCGCTCCGCGACCCGTTTGAGATCGTTGATGTTGCGGGTGAGCGAGTTCGAGAGAAGAAGGGAGAGGATGACCGTCACGAAAAAGGACATTGCAAGAAAGATGAGCGAACGCTTGTACAGGATATTCAATGCGGAGAGAGCCGTCGCTTGATCCATGAATGCCAGAAGTGCGAAATCCCCGATCTTCACCGGTGATGACGAGACCAGGTAGTCTTTACCCCCGATACGACCGACGACCGTGGACGCGATATCTTTTGAAGGACGGCTCTTGAGGAATTCCTGCAACTGATCGCTCGGAAGGGCCGTCGGATTGGAAGAGAGAATCGGACTATCACCCGAAACCATGAGAAGAACTTGATCGTCCGAGGCGCCCGCGAAGAAGTTCTTGTATTCGAAGAGCACGCGCAAGATCGCGGTCCCCTCGGGCGTCACTTGAGTCACGCGCGCGGTGAACAGTCCGTCGCCGAGTGAGCGAAGGCCGATCTGGCCGGGCTCCGTCGGCTGCGGAACGATGCGGCCGAGTCGCTCTTCCGCGGCGCTATCTTTCGCGAGAAACGCGTACGACTCAGATTTAGCTGGATCGCGAAAGTCGATGGCGAGAATCGCCGAATGATTTTTAAAGAGCGAGTCGGCATCGGTCGAGAGTTTGCGCGTCTCGCGGCTGTAACCGGAGAGAATCGCGCGCGCATCGAAGAGAACACGGCTGATCTTCTCGTTGAGATCGAGCGACAGCTGACTCACCTGTCTTTGTTGAGTGTCGAAGACGTAGCTGATTTTGTCGGACTCGAACGTGCGCTTCGCCGTCACGATGTAAATTCCCACGCTCCCCAGGGAGAGCAGGATGAAGGCGATCGACAACTTCCACTTGATGCTCATGCGCTCATGATCGCATGAAACCCGCTTAGCGTGAAGGGGAGCCAGTCCCAGGTCCGGCGGGTGAAGATGTCGGGAGCGCTACCAGATTAGACCGATCTTGTTTAAAGGAGAGACCCTTGTGCTTGAGCCCGACTTCCTCGATGGAAATGATGGTGTAGATCGACAAGTGTAGGCTTCTTACGTTTTCGAAGCGCTTTTGCATCTGCTCGTCGACGGGATTCACGACAACGCTGGACGTTTCGAAGACAAAATCCGAAATAGAGACGAAACTGAGGCCCAAAGTCGAGTCGCGAATGGTGCGAGCTTTCAGCTCGACAATCGAACCATCGCGAGGATCACGGTAGGTCATGATGTAACAGGAATCAGATTTCTTCGAATTGGTTTTTTGGGGCCCAGCCATGCGTCGGTCTTACTCTCTCGGCTTCGGGCGCGTCAAGTTTGTGGGGAGAACCGGACTGTCGTCGTGCAAGCGGCTTCGTTCCGTGAAACCTCCGACTTGAGGGCCGGGACCGGTTACCCGGTCAGTGGATCGTGTATCCGCCCGCGAGTAGCGTTTGGATTTCGGCGTCGCGCTCAGTGGCGTC
This sequence comes from Bdellovibrionales bacterium, assembly GCA_005792225.1. Lineage (GTDB taxonomy): Bacteria > Bdellovibrionota > Bdellovibrionia > Bdellovibrionales > JAMPXM01 > SXSP01. Next base: position 2,247 of record SXSP01000517.1, read on the forward strand.
GACGGCAGCGTTGTAATACTCCTCCAGCTCATGGACCATCGCCTGCTTGGCGAGGGAGAAAGCTTCGTACATGTCGCCGTGCCGACCTTCCGCCTCGAGCTTGTAATCGCCGATCGTTGCCACGAGCGAAAGGATGATCGTCATCCCGTTTTCGCTGGCTTCATCCTGCTCGAGCTGAACGAGCACGGAAATCTGTGATTCGGGCTCAAGGAAAGGCTGCAGATCCACCAGCTGTTGGTAGATATAAGCTTTGAACTCGCGGTCGTTCTCGATGGCCTTGACGGGATCAGGGACACCAATCGGATTCGCGATGCTATTTGATTCGCGGATCGTATTCATGCCGCACCTCCTTCCATTCACTTTGCGTCCGTGAGCGAGAAAGTCAAGATGGCCACCCGAGTTGCGTAGGAGACTCAACGCAATCATCGCGAAATGCGAACCACGTTTGAGTGATTGCGAATGACATATGAACCACTCGTGCAGAAACGATCACATGATTCTCTGCTTGCGAATCACGTCGCTCGTCGCATCGCCACTCACGTCGCCAAAAACACTGGCAGAAACATTGCCCATCAACTTGCCAGTCACACGCGAAAACGCAGCGGCCACGTCGCCGCGACTCCGGCATAGTCAACGCCGACTCGCGGAGAAGCGTGAATTTCTGATTCAACAATTTTACGCGAGCCTCGCTCGATGAAAATCTCTGGGCCTTCCAGCGTGAGTCCGTCACAGCTGCGATCAATTCCGAGAGCCTGGCAAAGCTTCGCGGGACCGTTCGTGAGAGCGCTCACGCTTTTGGCCTTGCTCTTACCCGTCGCCTTTCGTCTTCTCATCATTTCGTCAATGCCCTCTTCTGGCTGGATCGCGCGAATCAAAACCGCTTCGGGTTCACGCTCCGTTCGCGTGACGACGTTAAAGCAAAAATGCATTCCGTAAATGAAGTACACGTAAGCGTGACCTCCCGGTAGATACATCGACTTCGTTCGCGGCGTACGACGGTCGCCGAACGTGTGACAGGCGGGATCGTCGATTCCCAAGTAGGCTTCCGTCTCGACGATACGGCCCGAGAGCCGAACACCATCAATCACGCGTACGAGGCGGCAACCGAGAAGCTCCCGGGCCACGATTTCAGTTTCACGTTTGTAGAAGCGGGGCGAAAGCACGCGCACGCGGAGCTCCTTTGGGGTGAAAGGCTTGCATGTGGAGGAGGCTGTTGTCTAGAGTGCCCCTGAGGAATGAGGAGGGCTTTGCCGTGGCGACTGAAGTAACAACTCCGACCGATGCACCTGAGAGTTTCAACAAGCTTGGGGCTTCACTCCGACCCGATCTCGCGCCGGGCGCTCCCGATGTCGACATCAAGATGGAGCCCAGCTGGAAGCGCGAACTCATCGAGGAATTCTCAGAGCCCTACATGCAAGAGCTCCGCGCTTTCTTGAAAAAGGAAATCGAATCCGGGAAGAAAATCTACCCGAAACCCAGCGAA
>SXSP01000518.1 GCA_005792225.1 Bdellovibrionales bacterium
ATTCTTCCTCTCACGAACCTTTCGGCCCCCTTAGATCCGGTGGGGATCATATTCGCCTTGGCTGCGGGAGGCTGTTGGGCTCTCTACATCATTTTTGGTCAACGAGCCGTGGGGAAGACCCACGCTGGGATTGTAACGTCGCTCGGTATGGCGGCCGGAGCGCTTCTCGTGATTCCGCTCGGTCTCGCTCACGCGGGAACGAAGCTCTTTGATCTTTCGCTCGCACCAATGGCGCTGGGGATTGGACTCTTATCGAGCGCCATCCCTTACTCACTCGAGATGGTCGCGCTCAAACGCATGCCCGCGAAAAACTTCGGCATCCTCATGAGTATCGAACCCGCAATTGGCGCGCTTTCAGGTTATTTACTTTTGGGCGAATGGCTCACGCTTCTTCAATGGACTGCCATCGCGTGTGTCATCGCCGCGTCGCTCGGAAGTTCGCTCACGCAAGAGCGTTCGCAAAAGGGTTAAGCGCTCCGTTTCGGCGCATTCGTCGAGACTGGGCTTTCGGGCGCCAGTTGTGCTCCCGTGAGGCGCGCTGAGAGTCGCAAAAAAGGCTTTTCAACGAGCTGATACACAACCTCGACCAGAACGAGTAACACGATCGAATAGTAAACGGCGTCCTTCAAGGTGCCATAGAGTTGGACATTCCACCCTTGAAGAAGGGGCGAACGTTGGATGATTTCGTTGGCAACCCAGTACGCCGGCATGTGAAACAGGTAGAGGCCGTAGGACCGAGCCCCGAAGTAGTTGAGCACTCTCTCGAGAACGCGATTCCGCAGTGAAAAGAGATCGAGATTTCCGGAAGCCAAAAAAACGACGGCGACACTCAGAACCATCGAGATGATCATTCCGAGTTTGAGGCCGGCCATCTGATCGTTACGGAAGAGCCAGGGCATGGTCCAGATAGAAAGCGCAAGCGCGTAAGCAAAGACAGATCCCATCCGGTGAAAATTTGGTCGTTTAAGCCGGTCAAACCAAGCGCGCAGCTTGTCGTGTTTCGCCATAGAGACTTCTGCCAGGATGACGCCCGCGGCGAGCTGATCAAACCGCATATCGGAGGCGTAACTGAGATACGTCCAAAGCCGATTTGTCGTCAGCGGGCGATAGATAGCGGCGATACCGATCACGACGGCGGCGAGAATCCCGACTCTCACGCGTGGGTTCTTGACGAAAAAGGCGAGGAGCGGAAAGAGAAAATAAAAATGCTCCTCGACGTTCAGGCTCCAGATCGGAAAGATGTGGATTTCGTAGAGATAAAAACCCTTCACGTAGTTAGCGTAAAACAGAAAGATCGCCTGCACTTGGCGCAGAACTTCGGCTCCCGTGTAATGACCGAAGGCACCTGACTTATTAAAGAAGGCCCATCCCCAAATCCAGAAGAGAACGCATGCGACTAACGCCGGAAGAATTCGGAAAGCCCGCTTTAAATAGAAACGACCGAGGACCTTGGCGGAGCCATTGAGCTTATCGGCATCGCGCCTGAACGCCCGCGTAACGACAAAACCAGAGATGACGAAGAAGAGATCAACGCCCGACCAGCCATGCCGAAAATATTCCGGCATGATGAAGATGAACGCCGGAATGTGCAGACAGATCACGTAAAAAACCGCGAACCCGCGGAGTGCTTCGATATCGGAGATTCGGTTGGTCTGCATACCAATATCTTAAGGGAACGAACGGCAGTTGATCCACCCGTTCGCGCGCGTCCTCGATGAACGTCCGTACCTAGCGCAGAATCTTTGGAACTTCCTTTTCCATGACCTCGATCACCGCGCGCTCAAGACGTGTGTAATAGGACTTCCTGCTGTAACGCAGGTAAACGGGCCTCTTCATCGATGCGAAGCCCTTCACCATGCGAATGGAGTCAGTGTTCTTGAGGGTATGCTTTGGCTTGATCGCGCGGCCGAGTCCGAGCTGAACGCCCGTCATGATCCCGTTTTCGTCGTGCATGAAACTTCTGGCGTACTTCTTTGGGGGATTTGATTGCGCTTCGAAAAACGACTCCGTGATCGTGTCTGTTGGATCAACGTCGAGATAAACGTGCGATCGACTGGTGGGGGATGAGCTCTCGATACAAATGAACTCCTCTTCGCCGAGTAAAGTTTGAACGACGTCTTTTCTTTGTCCCTCGCGGTTCGCAACGATGAAATCCGTCTTTGAGTAATTTAGCATCTCGTCGAGATGGGCGTTAACGCGGACACTGAACTCGATCTGCACGCTGGGATTCACCTTTAAGAACGGAGCAATGGCGGGCATGACAACCGGTTCGATGATGGAAGAGTGCCCGGCGATCCGGATCAGGCCTCCGAGTTCACCAGCTTCCTTGGCGCCTCGTAGATCCGCGAGAGCTTCCGATTCAAGAGCGCGCTTCGTCTTTACGTAGAGAAGCAGCTTGTGCCCGGCTTCGGTCAGCGCCACCCCCTGAGGCGTACGATCGAAGAGCGTTATCTCTAGCGCCTCTTCGAGACCCTGAATACGGCGCGTGAGCGCCGGCTGGGAGAGATTCAGCACGTGCGTGGCTCGCGTAAAACTGCCCTCCACCGCCACGCCGTAGAAAGCTTCGAGCTGGGCTTCCGAGAGTAAGGGATTTCCGTAGTTCGCCATGCCCATTCAATACTTGCATGGCTCCATCAAATCAATGCATTTCCGTAATCTATAAATCTAAACGATACTACGTCAGGAGTTCGTTATGATTTACCTACCCATTCTACTCACAGTTGTATCATCGGCCGCTTATCACTTCACTTTGAAACAGGCGAGTTCGAAGTCATCTCCGTTCGCGGTTCTCTTTTGGTCTTACCTGATCGCGGCGGTCGTTTGCCTGGTGGCCGTGATCGTCACCAATGGACAAGTTCGAATCACCGCAGACCTGAAAGAGAAAAGCTACCTTCCGGCGCTTCTCGCTGTTGCGCTGGTCGGCATCGAAGTCGGATATCTGATGTCGTATAAAAACGGTGGAAACGTTGGTCAAGTCTCGATGATTGCCCAGATGCTGTCGATCATCGTGCTCTTGATCGTCGGCTTCTTCTTGATGAAAGAACCCCTCACCTTGCAAAAGGGTTTGGGTGTGATCACGGCATTGTTCAGCTTTTTGCTCTTGTCACGTCATTGAGTCGTTCACCGTATGCAGTCCTTGCGACGCTGCTGTTTTTCAAGTTAGCTTGATGCGTGTCGAACGCGGCTCTTTCACGAATGAGATTTTTTGGCCTAGCGGCTCTGAGCGGCGCGCTTGCGGGATTGTCAGCGACCGCCTTCCTTTGGCTCCTCGCGGAGGCAACTCGTCTGCGCGAGAGTTTTCCTCATCTCATATGGGGTTTACCGCTGGCCGGGTTTTTCATTGGCTGGAGTTATCATCATTACGGCAGATCAGTCGCAGCGGGGCACGAACTCATTGTCGAAGAAGTGAGAAATCCTCGCGAACCACTGCCGTTCATTCTGGTGCCCTTCGTCCTTGTCGGAACTCTCCTTACTCACCTCTTCGGTGGGTCCGCGGGTCGCGAGGGAACGGCAGTCCAAATGGCCGCTGGATTGAGTGATTGGGTTTCCCGAATTTTTCGTCTTTCAAGCGCAGAGAGAACCACGCTCTTGACCATCGGAGCGGGCGCGGGCTTTTGCGCTGCCATCGGCGCCCCTTGGGCCGGCGTTGCCTTCGGACTTGAGTTCGCGCGCGAGAGAGAAGTTAGGTTTAACACTTTCTTTGAACGTCTTGTCGCCTCCTTCACCGCATACCTCGTTACGATTTTGCTTCGCGCACCTCACAGCGTTTTCCCCATGCTCGTCGTCACATTCAATCTTGGAGCATTCGCGAGTGCGATCGCCCTTGGATGCCTTTTCGGTTTAGCCGCATCTGGGTTTTTATGGCTGAAATTTTGGATCGAGAAGACTCAGGCGCAAGTCAGCTATCCTCCACTTCGTCCCCTCCTCGCTGGCATTTTGCTGGTTTTGGCCTTTCACCTGCTTGGAACGAACCGTTATGCGGGGCTAGGCATTCCCGTGATAGAAGAGGCTTTCGTTGGACAGTCGCGTAGTCTCGATCCCTTTTTCAAAGCCGTGTTCACCGCGCTAACAATCGGATCCGGATTTAAGGGAGGAGAGTTTGTTCCGCTCGTCTTTATCGGAACCACACTCGCTTCCTTGATCGCGAACTGGTTACCCATACACTTTTCGCTGGCGGCGGCGGTCGGATTTGGGGCCGTTTATGCCGGAGCTACGCTGACACCATATGCTTGTTCCCTGATGGTGATCGAGCTCTTTGGTCTCGACACGGCCCCTTATGCGCTCATTGGGTGTGCCGCAAGTGCCTACGTTGCCCGACGTTTTCGGCCAAGAAAATAGAGTGTCGATCCGATTGACCACGCGTAAAACTCAGGCGAAATGCATGTTATGCAAGGTCTGAAGTCGAACCAATCATTTTTCCCGGCGCAGAGACGAGAGACGTGGGCACTCACGGCATCCGTGACGTTGCATATGCTCCTGGGCGCCTTCGTTTTATTCATCAATGACAAGTCCATGCGACCCGCGACTCCGGACATGCCATTGGGGTTTCAGGTGCGCGGAGCAAACTCAATTGAAGTCAGCATCCTTCCAAGTTCCGCAACTTCGACGAGAGTTCGCGCTGACGCCGCGAAAATTCTCGTAAGGAAGAAAAAGTCCGCTCTTCAGATGCCAGCGGTCCCTGCGCCACCATCCGTAGGATTCGCCGATGGAACTAAGTCCGAAGCGCCCGCGGGAAACGAAGCTGGCTTTTCGGCATCCGAGCGCGAGCGTTACCTCTTTGAACTTCGCCTCTTGATCGCGAATCGAAAAGTCTACCCCTCGCTCTCGCGACGTTTGGGTGAAACCGGCCGCGTGGTAGTTCAGTTTCAAGTGCATCGATCCGGTACGATCCTGGATGCGAGTCTCAAGAGCCCGAGCTCCCATGAACGTCTGAATCAGGCCGCGCTCAATCTCGTGAGCGGAATTCGCCAATACAGGCCGTTTCCTGAGGGTGATTCTACCGAATCCCTGTCGGTCGAGGTTCCGATTGACTACCTTTTAAATTAACTGGCCTTGGTCACACGTGGCTCGACGATTTACCCTCACACGTGGAGGGTTGATTTATGCAAATGGATGGAAGCTGTCATTGCCAGAAGGTCAAGTTTAAAGCCGAGGGTGAAACCGCCGGCGCGATCACTTGCAATTGTTCGATCTGTCAGCGCAAGGGTACGATTCTCATCTTTATCCCAACCGACAACTTTCAATTGCTCTCGGGCCGCGACAACTTAACTGATTATCAGTTTGGTTCGAAGTCGATTCACCATTATTTCTGCTCGACTTGCGGCGTGACTTCCTTCGCTGAAGGACAAACTCCCGACGGAAAAAAGATGATCGCGATCAATCTCCGTTGCATCGAGGGAATTGACCTTGAAAAGGTCTCAACGCAAGCGATTGACGGACGAAGTTTTTAACTCACTTCCCTTCGCCTTTTCTTTGGCATCGAATTTCTCGCGAGATTTTTCGACGGCGGCCCAATTACGGGTCGCCCACTCCGCGAGCGCCTTCATAGGCTCAAGCACACTTTCACCAAACTTCGTAAGTTCATATTCCACCCTCGGTGGGACTTCCGGAAAAATCTCACGTTCAACGAAGCCGTCGCGCTCGAGCGCGCGAAGGGTGCTCGTGAGCATCGTTTGTGAGATCCCCTCGATTCCGTGCTTGAGGTCGGAGAATCTCGCCCGGTGACCCGGCTGGTGCGAGAGCACCATCACGATGAGGATGCTCCATTTATCGCCGATGCGATCGATAAACTGCCGGGTCGCCATTCCGTCGTTACCCCGGCATTTTTCGATCGTCTCTTTCACCTTGGGATTCCTTGGCTTTTTCATGGGTACGCTCCACCTGACCGAGGCAGAAAATGCTGCCTACTTCCGGTCACCATAGGAGCATTTTAATATTAAGTACGGAATCCGTACTAACAAAAAATTCCGTACTAAAGGAGACACTGCCATGAAATCGAAAGCAAAGAAGATCACGTTTTGGACGACAACCACGGTGTTCAGCGCCATGATGACTCTTTCGGGCATCATGTATTTAACGAACCCTGAAGTGCAGCAAGGTTTCGTTCATCTCGGCTTTCCGTCTTACTTCCGCGTTGAGCTCGCGGTCTTTAAATTCTTAGGCGCGGCCGTTCTGCTTTTGCCGTTCTTTCCAAAGGTGACGAAAGAGTGGGCCTACGCGGGATTCGGAATCACGCTG
>SXSP01000519.1 GCA_005792225.1 Bdellovibrionales bacterium
AATTTCTTTCAGCCAGCACTTGCGACGCCGCTCGTTCTCGAAAATCTCTGGTCGCAATACCAAGCTTCCTACTTGGACCTTCCAGTCTCCACGCATTTGAAATTGAAGCTGGGGCTCCTTCTCGCCCGGGCTTGCAATTCTTCCTACGCCCTTGAAACGTACGGGACGAACCTCTACGCCGAGGGTGTCAGCGCCCTCAAGATTTACGAACTCCTTCAGTCTCGCGACCTTGAGAATCTCCGCACGCAGGGCAACCCTCGCGATCACATGCTGCTTGGTCTTGGTGTTGCGGCCTACTTGAATCATGACAGTGGCGAGGCGGCGCGCAAGTTGAAGAGACTTTTGTCGCCCGAGGAATACGGCGCCATCACATTATTTCTTGGCTACAATAAAACGTATTTATCTTGGCTGGATGGGTATCCCGATCTCTCTCCCGGAGGAAGTGAACTCTTCGAAGCGCAATACCGTAAGATGATCGCGGAGGAGCCTCGGCTCGAGTCTTATTTCCGGGATGCTCAAAGAGGCACGACGCCAGCGGATCAAAACTTCCGGCTCGACGAGGCTCGGCAGGAACTCTACGACTTTTTCATGCAAGCTCCCGCCCCGATGACGATCATGATGGGTCCCGAACACCGATTTCATCTCGCCAATCCGAAATACGAGGAGTTCACTCACCGGAAGGTTTTGGGAAAAACGGCTCGCGAAGCCTTCACTGACGAAGAGGCGGGCTACTTTTTTCCGATTCTCGATCACGTCTATCAAACCGGAGAGCCTTACGTTGGCATCGAGATCCCGGTGCGCCTCCGCGATGAAGACGGAGTCTACCGCTCTTATTACATCAATAACCGCTATATGCCCTTTCGCTCCGGCGACGGAACGATCAAGGGTGTGCTCGGCTTCATACAGGACGTCACGGCGCAGGTTCGCGCGCGTGATGCGCTCAAGCTACAAAACGAAAAGATCGTGGAGAGTGAGGGGTATTTCCGCGAACTCGTCGATACGTCGCCCGCCATGGTCTGGATCACGGATGAAAACGCGAGCTGCACCTACCTAAGTAAACAGTGGTACGAGTACACGGGGCGCTCACCCGAGCAGGATCTCATCTATGGCTGGATCGAGAATGTGCATCCGGAAGACCGCCAATCCGCCAAAGACACTTTTTTGAGCGCGATCAATGCGAGAGGAAATCTCAGCACGTTTTATCGCCTTCGAAAAAAATCCGGAGACTACCGCTGGTGTTTGGACCTCGGCCATCCGCGCCTGGACCGTCACGGAAACTTCCTCGGGTATATCGGAACCGTCACGGACGTTCACGATCAATGGACGGCCGAACGGAACCTCAAGGCCCTGCAGGAACGCTTTGAGCGGAGCGCCCGCGCGACCGATCTCGGCGTCTGGTACTGCGATTTGCCCTTTGATGTCCTGAACTGGAATGACGAAGTGAAGGCGCACTTCTTCCTCCCGCCCGACGCGCACGTCACGATCGATCGATTCTATGAATGCATTCACCCCGACGATCGTGAGCCGACCCGAAACGCGATCGCCGAGTCCATTAAAAACCACTCGCATTACGATACCGTCTACCGCACGATCAACCTCGAAAAACCCGAAGAGTTCAAATACGTGCGCGCGATCGGCTGGACGGATTACGATGAAAACGATCATCCCGTTCGCTTCGATGGAATCACTCTTGACGTCACCCTCGAGCGCAATCGGGAAGATGAGCTTCGACTCGCCAAAGAAATGGCGGAGGCCGCGAACGCGTCGAAGTCGAACTTCCTCGCGAATATGTCGCATGAAATTCGCACGCCCCTCGGCGCGATCCTGGGATTCTCTGAACTCTTGCGGGATGCCCACACTCAAGAGGAGCGGGAGGAATACGCACGCGTGATCTCGAGAAACGGTCACGCGTTGACGACGATCATCGACGACATCTTGGATCTCTCCAAGGTCGAAGCGGGGCGCGTTGAGATCGAACAAATTCCGTTTCAACTTCGCGAGTACATCGTTGAAGTGACCAACCTCTTCCGCGAACAGGCGGAGAAAAAGGATCTCGCGCTCGTCGTCGAATTCGCTCCGGATCTCCCACGAACGATCAAATCCGATCCGACGCGGATTCGGCAGATTCTCATCAATCTCATCGGTAACGCCGTCAAATTCACCGCACGCGGGCATGTTCGGGTCTTTATCGAAACCGATGGTCCAACGTCGTTGAGATTCACGATCGAGGATACGGGCGTGGGCATCACCGCCGCGCAGGTGCCGAAACTCTTTGAACCCTTCTCGCAGGCGGATTCAAGTACGACTCGCAACTTCGGCGGAACGGGTCTGGGCCTGGCGCTTTCGCGGCGCCTCGCGCGCGCCCTCGGCGGCGACATCACGATCGGTCGCTGCGCCATCGATCAGGGTTGCACTTTCATCGTCACGATCGGCGCGGTGACGGTTGTCAACTTGCAGCCAGAAATACCCGTGGCCCCGGAATCCTCCAATCCCATTGACCGGAGTCTCGAGGGTCTCCGTATCTTGGTCGTCGAGGATTCGAAG
>SXSP01000520.1 GCA_005792225.1 Bdellovibrionales bacterium
GATCAAGCCAGACGGTTGCGTCTTCTGCGCCGCCGTCGAAGCGGGACCGAGCCCCGAAAGTCTTCTTCTCTTCAAGGGCCAGCACGCGATCGTCGTGCTTAACAAGTTTCCGTACAACAACGGTCACTTGATCGTTTTGCCCCGACGCCATTGCGGAGAGTTTCTCGATCTCACTCCCGCCGAGCATAAAGAAATCTCCGAATGTCTCACGCGCGCGATCGCGGCTATCAAGGATGCGTACAATCCCGCGGGCTTTAATGTGGGTTTGAACCTCGGCGCAGCTTCGGGCGCCGGAATACCCGAACATCTCCATTACCACTTGGTGCCGCGCTGGAACGGGGATACGAATTTCTTTCCGCTACTTGCGCAGACCAAAGTCGTGGTTGAAACCCTTGAGCAGACCTTCGAACGTTTGTTACCTTATTTCGAGGCCCGAAAGAGAAAAGTATGAAGCTAGATTTTCAGTATGAACTCGACCACATCGGAATCGCGGTCGAGACCCTAGACAAAGGTTTTGAGTTCTACCGCGCGCTCGGTTTTGAGGATATGGAGACCGAAGAAGTTCCCTCGGAAAAGGTCAAGACGGGTTTCTTGCGCCTTGGGAATCGTGCTACTCTTGAGCTTCTAGAACCGACGGGCGAGGACAGTACGATTCGCAAATTTTTGACGAAGCGTGGTCCCGGGATTCATCACATCTGCCTTCGGGTCAAAGGGATCGATCAAATCCTCGAGCAACTGAAGTCGAAGGGCGTACGATTGATCAACGAGACCGCGAAGCAGGGAGCACATAACTGCCGGGTCGCATTCATTCACCCGGCATCGACGGGCGGCGTTTTGATCGAGCTCAGCGAGAAAGAGAAAAATGGGTAGACGTGCAGGTGGCGGAGGCGGGCAGCCCCCGCAAATGCAGTTCAGCATGATGGTTCCGGTCACCCCCGTTGTACGTTGGTTGATCGGGCTCAGCGTCGGCATTTGGTTGATCCTTCAGGTGATCGTCGAGGGCTACGTTCTCTCGAGCCCCGATATTACGCAGATCTTCGGCCTCGTTCCCGCAAACCTGATTTCGAATTTCTATGTTTGGGAATTCGTGACCTACATTTTCCTTCACTCCAGGAACGTGTTTCACATCGTCTTCAACATGCTTCTGTTGTGGTGGCTCGGCGCCGAGCTCGAACAGCGGTGGGGCTCGCGTTTTTTTCTCCTCTACTACATGGTCTCGGGCGTCGGCGCCGCGATTATCTACGCGGCCTGCGTTCTCGCGCATTCGCTGATCGTCGGGCATTCCGGTGTTTGGACAACTCCCGTCGTGGGAGCTTCGGGCGCGATTTTTGGTTTGATGCTCGCCTACGGTATCATCTTCGGTGAGCGGGTCGTCTATTTCATGATGGTCTTCCCGATGCGGGCGAAGTACTTCGTGATGATCCTCGGTGCCGTCGAGGTGGTCACGCTCCTCAATAACGGCCTCGATGGCGGTGAAGTCGCCAATCTCGCGCACTTGGGTGGATTGGCTTCGGGGTTCCTGTTTTTACAGGGCTATACGCGGTTTCAGCAGCGTCGTTGGCGCAAGCAGTCAGACCGCCGTGGACGCGGGCTGAAGCTCGTGGTAAACAACGACGACAAAAAAGACGACAAAGGTGGCGGACCCCGCTACTGGAACTGATTCGGATCAAATGGGAGTGGATGAATGAGCCTGGGTAAAGAGCTGGAAAAATTGAAGTACGACAAGCGTCTCACTGAGTGGCACGTGAACCACGGAAAACTCAGCAAAGAGGAGCTCAAGAAGTATCTCGATTCGCTCCCTGATCTCGCATCAAACATCGATCACTTCGGCCTCGGCGACGACCGCGATCTCGACGACAACATGCCGACCGGCGAAGGCTCGGGCACGTAATCGAGCCGAAAGACCTCTGAAGCAAAAAAAGGCGACCCCTCAGGGTCGCCTTTTTGTTTTTGGGCCCAGGAAGTTCCAATGCTACCATTTGGCCATGAAACACCTTTTGATTGCCCTCACACTCTTTGCTTCCCACGTCGATGCGGCTCCCGAAACTCACCGGAAGGTTCAGACAACCGCCGGGCCTGTTCTTCAGGTCGGCATCTTCGTCGATTCGCCGGCGACCGGAGCGAAAGTGAAGAGCCCGGTTAAACTCTCGGTTGGACTCAGAACGATCGCCGCGGAAGGCGCCAAGGAATCAAAGAACGCCCCCGAAGCGATTCCGATAGAAGGTTACTTCGCCGGCCACATCTATCTCGTCAAGCCTGGAACGCGAACGATCATCCACCCGCATGAGCGAGTGTCCGTCAAGTTCGAGCCGAAGTCCCGCACGAGAGAAGTGAAGCTGTCGCCCGGGTACTACATGTTCAGCCCGAGCTACTCTGAAGGGTCTTTGACGGTTTTTGATGAGCCGGTCTTCGAAGTGAAACCCTAACTGGTCCACTTGAGTGTTGTTGGGCGAAGTGAGGCCTCGACTCACCCGACGAGAGCCGTGTCCGGCGGCCGACCCTCGGGCGGAGTCCAACAACAATTAAAGGGGCTAGTTCATTGCATCAGATTACTGGTCAGTGGTTACTGGGCCAAAGCGTTGAGGCCTGAGCCTGCCGTCGCAGCTTGCCCGCGAGCACGGGTTGTCGCTTCGATTTCGTCGCGCGCGACTTTGCTGGTTTCTTCGGCCCATTGTTCGCCCACGATGCGGTAACCGTCGCCTTCACGCTTCAGGTAAAGAACCTTTTCACCGAAGTCAGATTTTTTGTCCGACGTGTATTCCTGGAGGAAGCGCACGATTGCGCGATTGCGGTCGGCTAAGATTGCGGGACGCGAGATCTTCACCTGAATCTCTTTGTAGAGGCTGTTCAGGTTCTGCTTGTATCGCTTCCATTGATTCTTCGACATGTTCATCGACTTGAAACCTTCCCCGTAAAATCCGATGTACGAGTCGATATTCTTGCTTTCCCACGCGGCTCTCCAAGATTCGACCCACTGATTGAGATCGCTCGTGATCTTGTTGAGCTCAGCCGCCGGCAGACGCTCCGTAGTGCTCTGAATGAGAATCGGCGTCCGTTTGAGAGTTACGTATTTTGTGAGATCAAGGATGACATCATTTCGAACGACGACACAGCCGCGCGAGCCGCGGGTGAGGGGAACGTCGTCAGGTACGGCGTGAAGCCAAATTCCGCTTCCCGTTTTTCCTTCTGAACGATCAAAGAAGTTCGGGTAGTCGGTCGTGAACGCGCGTTTTCCGTAGAGTTTGAAATCGAGCGAGTTTCCTTCGAGACGATCGAGAAGGAAGTAGATGCCCTCAGGAGTTTTGCGATCGCCTTCGCCGCGCTTGTCGCCCGCATTTTTTCCGAGATCGGCGGTGAACGATGCCACTTCCTTAAGGCCGTTGCCCGTTTGGTGCCAGACGCTCAGTTGGCGATTCGCCTTATCGACGACGAATGCGTACGGGGAGTAGTACTGCGATGCGGGTGGGAGCTGAACGAGCCCAGCCGGAACTGGCGCCTGCGCATCCGCGGGAGCGGCAACGGCTTTGACACTTTCCGCAGCATTCAGAACCGAAACGAATAGTCCGGCGGATGCGGTGGAGCAAAGTGAGAGCGCAATAAGATTTTTCTTGAGCAAGAGTCGGCTCATTCCATCCTCGTTACATCTGGAGTTGCAGTTCCCATTATGAGACTAACCTCAAGGAATAAAAACGGAATTATGGCTAGTTCTACATTAGCTATCTCTTAAGCGTTTGGCCATTGGTCCGATAAGAAAATTGGACCCGTTATTCCGGAGCGACACACATGGCCGAAGCCCAGAACGATGCCTCGAACGAAGGAAAGAAATCAAACCTCGGGAAGCTCCTGCTCCCGCTCTTCGCGCTGATCAATCTGGGTGTCGTCGGCGGCGGGGCATTCCTGGTCTTCAAATCGACCTTGGGCTACCATCCCCCGACCTTGAGAGAGCCGGCCGCACTCGAGGAAATGAAAAAGGGACGGGAAGCCGGCGAAGGCGAAGTCGAGTCGGTCATGTACACGATGCCCGCGTTCACGGTGAATCTCGCGGGTCAGCCCCGTCGAATGATCCGCGTCGAGATGACCTTCGAAATGCTCGACAAAGAAGGTTTTGAAGAAATCGTGCGAAATAGTCCAGCCGCCCGCGATTCGATCGTGCGGATCTTGAATGGCAAGCAATTCAACGACGTCGAATCGATCCAAGGAAAGCTTTTTCTGAAAGATCAGATCTCGGTCGCCTTGAACAACGCGCTCAAGGCCGGCGTGATCAAAGACATCTACTTCAACGAATTTCTTGTCCAGTGACCGCCTGATTGCCTGACCTCCCCATTGCCCGCTTGCCTGATGGCCCGTTCGTAGAGGACACTGAGTCGAAAGTTCAGCAGCTCTTCCTCGTGTTGTTCCCCCTCAAGGATGTGAAAGGGATCAGGCATCATGAAATTTCAGAGGTCCGTGGCGAGTCTTTTGACTCTCGCCGTTTTAGCTTCCGTCCAAATGGCGACGGCCCAACAGCCTTCGTCGACCCCCGCACCAGTGGCGTCACCTTCGCCGGCGACGACGCCTAAAGTTTTACCGCCGAAGGCATCTCCCACCCCTGGATCGACGGCATCTTCCGCGCCGGCGGTCGATGTCGGTTCGCTCGTTAAGTTCGACGTCGAGAAATACACTCTCCCGAACGGGCTTACCGTTCTTCTTCACGTCGATCACTCGACGCCCATCGTGAGCTACCAAACTTGGTTTCGCGTGGGATCTAAAAATGAGGAACCGGGCTTCACCGGAATCGCGCACTTGTTTGAACACATGATGTTCAAGGGAGCGAAGCGATACACGGGTGAGCAGTTCGACCTCTTACTGCAGGCGAACGGCGCAACGAACAATGCTTTCACGACGCACGATTACACCGGGTACTACGAGAATTTTCCAAGCGCGAAACTCGAGCTCATTATCGATATCGAATCCGATCGCCTCGAGAATCTCAATATCACGAACGAAAGCCTCGCCTCCGAACGTGAGGTCGTAAAAGAAGAGCGTCGTCTTCGCGTGGACAATAATCCGATGGGAATTTTGCGCGAAACGCTCTTCGGAACGGCCTTCCGCGTCCACCCGTATCGCTGGCCCGTGATCGGTTACATGAGTGACTTAAACAACATCACCGTCGAAAAGGCGATGCAGTTTTATAGCACGTACTACGCTCCGAACAACGCGACGATCGTGGTCGCAGGCGATTTCGATCCGAAAGAGGCAAAGCGCCTGATCGAAAAGTACTACTCGCACATCAAGTCGCAGCCGATTCCGGAACCGAAGCTCGCGGCCGAGCCGAAGCAGACCGCGCCCCGCTCTCAGTTCGTGAGCCACGATGTGCAGACCGTGCAGTTCTCGCTCTCCTATCACACTCCGAAGGCGGGAACCGACGAGTCGTACGCGCTGGATCTTCTCGCGAACATCATGGGTTTCGGAACCTCGAGCCGACTCCACCAGCGACTTGTCTACAAAGAGCAGTCGGCGCTGAACGCTGCGGCTTACAACTTAACCCTTCAGGATTCGGGACTCTTCCAAGTGACCGTCGCGTTGAAGCCGGGAGCGCACTTCGGAAAAGCCGAGCGTTCGGTGATGGGTTAGATTTGGCGGCCACGCAATCTTATCATCCCTGCGGCGGAGTTGCAGAAGGCGAAGAACCAGGTGATGAAAGCTTACGTCGATGGGCTCAAAACCGTTCACGGCAAGGCCGAGGCTCTTGCCCTCAACGAAACCGTCTTTCGCGATTACAACCAGCTCTTCAAGGATCTTGATCGTTACAACAAGGTCACCGCGGAACAAATTCGCGACGTGGCCAAGAAATATCTAGCGCCGGAGCAGGCGACCCTCGTCGTGCTCAAGCCCAAGGCGAAAACGGGAGGTGGCCAGTGAGAAAAGTGTCGAAATCCCTCGCGAGCCTCCTAGCGTTGCTGGCGCTCGCAAGCTGTACGTCCAAAGAGAAAGCTCCCGAAACGAAAGTCAATCCCGACGGCTCAACATCGGTAGTTTATAATAACTCAGCTTCCGGCGGAGACGGATTCAAGCTCCGGGATTATGAAGAAAAAACTCTTCCGAACGGACTTCGCATCCTCTTCATTCCGGATCAATCGCTCCCTTACGTTTCACTGCAAATGTTAGTGCGGGGAGGAGCGAGTCAGGACCCTGAAGCTCAATCGGGTCTCGCGAGTTTCGTCGCGGAACTTCTCGATAAGGGTACGGCCAAACGTTCGGCCCCGCAAATCGCGAATGATCTCGGGCAGCTCGGTGCCGCATTTGATGCTTCGGCTTCCGAGGATTTCACAATGATCACGGCGAGCGCGCTTTCCATGCAGGCGGAGCCGCTCCTGCAGAACTTCGTTGAAATTATCACGCAGCCGGCGTTCTCTAATGCCGAGATCGAACGCATGCGTAAACAAATTCAGGCGCAAATCGCTCGGCGAGTTGATTCGCCCGGAGCGTTCGCGGCGGTTGCATTCGCAGATTTCCTTTACGGAAGCCACCCGTACGCGCGGCCGAATTCGGGAACTCCGAAGACCGTATCGGGCATCAAGAAGAAGCACTTGATTCAAACCTACATTCGCTACTTCCGTCCGAACAATTCGATTCTCGCGGTGGTTGGCAAATACACGCCCGAGTACGCGAAAAAAATCGAAGAGTCGTTCGGAGCTTGGCAGAAGCGTGACGTTCCTGCTCCAACCTATCCCCAGATCCCCCCGATCGAAGGCGTGCAAATCCGCTTGGTCGACAAGGCGGGCCTCGTGCAGTCGCAAATTCGCATGGGGCATCTCGGGATCAAACGGCAGAACGAAGATTTCATCGCGCTTCGCATGGCGAACACGATTTTGGGTGGGGCATTCGCGAGTCGTTTGAATAGTCGGATTCGGAAGGATCTCGGCCTCACTTACGGAGTCTCTTCGCAGTTTGATGCGCGCATGGATTCTGGCCCGTTTGAGATTTCGACGTTCACTAAAAACGAGTCGACGGGACAACTGATCAGCGAGACCTTGAAGCTCCTGAAGGAGTACAAAGAAAACGGTGCGACGAGCAAGGAAGTCGAAACCGTGCGTGGGTATTTAAAAGGAATTTTCCCGACCGCGATCGAGACACCTGAGAAACTCGCGATGAATCTTCTCTTGCTTCGTCTTCACGGGATTCCCGACACGTATCTCACTCAGTACCTGCGTGAAGTGGATCGTCTCTCGACATCAGACGTGAATCGAGTCGTGAAGAAGTACATTGACGACAAGAATCTGAAAATCGTCGTGTTCTCGAGCGCTCCGGCAGTTCAGAAGCAGCTTGAGGCCATCGGCAAAGTCGAAGTGAAGAAAGCTTCCGACTACCAGTGATTTCGTGATCAGTGTGAAATCGGGAAGCCGCCAGGTTTAGGAGACTGGGCGGCTTCTTTCATTTCGGCGGCAATTGCTTGCGTTTCCTGGTTTTGCACGGCCTTAAGCGATGACTGAAGAGAGCGAATTTCTTTCTCAAGTTCCATCGTCAGCTGATGGAGTTTGCGCAAATCGCGCTTCAAATCATCTACCTTAAAGAACCACGACGCCGCCTCGCGAATCGCGAAAAGAAACGCCAGGCAAAAGATCACGGCCGCGGCAATAAGTCCGGTGACCGAGACGTTGAGTTGAGCGATGTAGGCCGAAAGATCATTGATCCAGTCGAGATTGAACTGCATGCGCGAGATCATAGCCCTCTTGGACCGAGGGCAGAAGTGAGCTTAGAGAAAGGCTAAAATTTTCCCGTTTTCGGGCGGGAACTCAGCCGCCCTTTTGTTGACGTTTCAAGAAGAAGTAAATGCCCACCGCGCCCACGAGGAGAGCTATGCCCAGCATCGCCGTGGAATCAGATGACTTCTCGCCACTTCCCATTTCGTCGGGCAGAGCGCCCTGATCGGGCCCGAAATTCGAGGCAGGGCCGAGCGGGCCGCCGTAAACGCCTTCTCCTCCGCCTCCGGTTCCGCCTTTTCGGCCCGAATCCATCATGCTCCGAGCCGCGATGACTCGAAGGCTTTCGATGGCACGGAAGAAATCAGCGGAGTATTTCGTATATGACGTTTTGTAGGCCGAGAATGTTACCAACACCGCGATCTTATCTTTCGTCGTGGCGAGATAGCGCGTGTAGTAGTTGGGAATTTCACTCGCGAGGTGAAAGCCGTCGACCCACGGAAAATTGTCGATTCGTCTCTGCTCGATCTTCAGAACTTGCGATTGAATGGCCTGACCATTCCGTCCCATGACCGTGCGCGGGCGTTTGAGATGTTCTTCGTAGGCGGGGAGTGAGTCCGACGGGCCTGTTTCCTTCGCGGTGAGAACGATGATCGCTTCGCGGCTGTCGACTCCGGGATTGCTCGTCCGGCAAACCCATTCGGTTTGTACCAGGGCGCAGTCCCATTTATCGGGAAGTTCGAAGCTGACATAAGCGTTGCGAAAAACCTTCGCGTTCGCTGGAACGCACGCAAGACTGAGGAGCAAGACAGAGGTGAGGCGGACCATTTTTCCCATACCTGATTTTTCGGCTGAGAGCGTCCGAAAATGAAGCGAAATCAGGAATCTGTCGTGTTCACCGACGATCGTCCAGAATGTCGACGTCAAGAAGTGATTTGCCTCGGGCGCCCGGTCTAGAATATGGCAAAGGCACACTCGTCTCAAAGGATCTCGGCGCATGAATCTCCAGCAGCTCATCACGTTCTCGACGGTCATTTCAGAAGGCAGCATGACGGCGGCCGCCGAGAAGCTCTACCTCACGCAACCGGCGGTGAGCCAACAGATCCGAAACCTCGAAGACGAAATGGGAGTAA
>SXSP01000521.1 GCA_005792225.1 Bdellovibrionales bacterium
ACCAGACACTCGCATGGAGCGTTTTTCAAGCCGCCGGAGTCGGGCCCATTTTCGGTCAGTTCGGCCATTTCCAGGTTTACGCTAAAGAAAAAATTCCGTACGCGATCGAACGCTACGCCAACGAATCCGCTCGTCTTCAAGGAGTGATGGATAAACAACTCTCATTAAGTTCGTATCTCGCTTGCGACGAATACACGATCGCCGACATCGCCACGTGGCCCTGGGTCCACGGTTTTATGACATTCTACAAACAGAACATCGATGCCACAAAATTTCCGAATCTCATGCGTTGGTATAACGAGATCGCTCAGCGCCCCGCGGTGCAGAGAGGTTTAAAAGTTCCGTGATGATGCGCTTGCTCCTCCTGCTGCTTTTTCTTCCGTCGATGGCTCTCGCTCAGGACCGTTCTTCGGAACTTCGTCTCAGCCTCGCGGAGGCTCGCGAAATTCGTCTTTCTCCAATGGTAGCGGTTCAATCCCTCCAATCGATTTTCGAGAAGACGAAGACGGGCTCCGCGACCGAAGAGCGAGCCGCCGTCGAAGTCGGCGTGCATTTTCTTTCGAGCTCCAATCGAGCGCGCACCGTCTTTGCGGGACTTGATCTTCGCCAGATCATCGGGCCCATCTACGTTACTCGATTGGGGATAAGACTGGAGTGGTATCCGCGGTGGATTTCAGGGACGGGAGTCGCGGGCAGTTGGTACTTCGGCGATACGGCCGTGTCTCGAGAGAGAGAACTTCAATTTCAAGGGAACACATTCGCCGTCTCGATTTCACATCAAGTGATCGGAGCGCGCGTTTTTATCGAGGGAGCCTGGGGGAATTACAAGGAAGGTCCCGGATTCATCTACTCCAGCCGACGCGCGGGTGCCGAGACCTTGCGACTTCAATCCATCAGTCTGGGCGTCCAGTTTCCGTTTCAGGTTTCATTTCTCGACGGAATTCAAAACGGACCAGAAGGCGCTCGTGTTCGTCCGTCACTTACCCCCCAGCCCTACGGTGAACCTCTTTAACGGGCCGTCCATCCACCGTCGACGGTGAACGCGGAACCCGTGATCGTCGAAGCATTCGGTGAGCAGAGAAACGTCACGAACGCCGCCAGCTGCTCAGTCTCAACAAAGCGTTTGTTCGGTTGCGCGGCGAGAATCACCTCGCGAATCACGCGCTCGCGGGGGAGCTTGTGAGCCGTCGCCTGCTGCTCGATCTGATTTTCGACAAGCGGTGTTCGCACGTAACCTGGGCAGAGAGCGTTGCAAGTAATTTCTGTTTCTTCCGCGAGCTCAAGCGCCACGGACTTCGTGAGCCCGACGACCGCATGCTTCGCCGCCACGTACGCGCTCTTAAAAGGCGACGCGACGAGACCGTGGACGGAGGCGACGTTAATAATGCGTCCCCATCCTTTCGCCTTCATCCCCGGCAGCGCCGCTTTGATCGCGTGAAAATTCGAAGACAAGTTGATCGCGAGAATGGCATCCCACTTCTCTTCTGGAAATTCATCAACTGGAGCAACGTGCTGGATTCCTGCGTTGTTCACCAGAATGTCGACCGATCCGAACTCACGCTCCGCTACCTTTACCATCTCGCGAATCTCGGCGGGGCGGCTCATGTCAGCGGGCGAATAGATGACTTTTCGACCTGATTCGCGTTTGAGGTCCTCCGCGATTTTCGCGATCGCCGTCGAATCACCGAATCCATTGAGAACGACGTTCGCTCCCTCTTTCGCGAGTGCGTGCGCGATGCCGAGACCAATTCCGCTCGTCGAGCCGGTGATGAGCGCGTTTTTTCCCGTTAAGGATGCGGTTGCCATGGGGCTTCCTCCGATTCGGTTGTCATTCGGCGGGAATACTGCTTTGTAAGTGGGTCCAGAGTCCAGTGGAGAGTTTTACGATGTTGGTGAAAAAACAACGCTTTCAAATTCCAGAGTTTAAACTCGAGAGCGGCCGAGTTCTCAAGAATGTCGAGATCGGATTCGAAACTTACGGCACACTCAACGCGGCCGGTGACAACGCCATCTTCGTTCCCCACTACTTCAGCGGAACTTCGCACGCCGCCGGTCGGTACCGCGAATCCGATCCCGAACCCGGTCATTGGGAACCGATCATCGGTCCCGGAAAAGCTCTGGATACCGATCGCTATTTCATCGTGAGTGCGGATTCTCTTTGTAACGTGAACGTAAAAAACCCCGACGTCATCACAACGGGGCCCCAATCGATCAACCCCGAAACCGGCCGCCCGTACGGAGCAAGCTTTCCGATCGTGACGATCGGCGATTTCGTGCGCACGCAAAAACTTCTCTGCGACTCGCTCGGTGTTCGCAAACTTCACGCGGTTGCGGGTCCCTCGATGGGCGCACTTCAAGCTCTCGAATGGGCCGCGGCGTATCCTGAGTTTGTCGACCGTGTGGTCTGCGTAATTTCGGCGGGCCTCGCAACCGAACCTTACCTGATCTCGGTGCTCAGCACTTGGTGCGCGCCGATTCTCCTCGATCCGAATTTTCGCGGCGGAGACTACAACGGCTCGGCGGAACCGATCGATGGTCTCACGCAAGCCTTCAAACTCGTGACTTTAAACGCGCTCCACTACGGCTGGGCGAAGCGTCTCTTCGGAAGACGCGTTCCCGATCCCGCGCTCTCCCCCGCCCTCTCGCTCGAAAATCAGTTTTCGATCGATTCCGCCCTCGACAGCACCGCGCGCGAGCGGGCCCATGTGGCCGACGCGAATTCATTCTTACGCCTCGCCCGCGCCGTCCAGCTCTTCTCGATTCAAGATCGTAAAGAACGCCTTCGCGCGAAATTTCTTTTTCTTCCCG
>SXSP01000522.1 GCA_005792225.1 Bdellovibrionales bacterium
ACCGGAATATCACGGCCCTCAAGGGACTTTCCAAACACGCTGACGCTCGCGAGAGCGGGATAATCGGCCGCGTATTTTTGCAGAAGCTGCATGACCTGATCGGGTGTTTTGTATTTTGAATCTGGCGAAAGCCGAGGAACTTGGACCGCGCTCGCACCAACTTGTACGCCGAGTGAACCTAAGACCGCCTGCTCGCTCGCACTCACGAGAAGGTAAACTTCACCCGCGTGGAGATCGACGCCGGCGATGTCGAAGCCGCGCGAGCGGATTTCATTTTCATGAGCACGAAATTCTTTTTGACTGATTTTGATCATGTAGGTGGGCGCGTTCCACTGATCAGTAAAACCCAGGCCCACGAGAACAAGCGACAGGACAAGAGCCACCTTGGCTGCTAACTTCATCTTCCCCTCCATTTTTGATGAACTCGCTTAAGGCCTAGGCTTTCACGACCACGGTCCAGTCGCAATCCAAAAATCTCGCGTCTTTGGACTTACGCTTTCCTGCTCGGGCTCCGAAGTGAAATCATGGCAAACACTCGGCTTCTGATGAACATCTTGATCGTCGCAACTCTTCTGTCGACCGCCTGCGGAGAAGGATTCAAGAACCCCTTCGACGAAAACATGGAAGGATCACTCGGAGGCCAATCCATTTACCGTGGAGTTCAAATCACCTTCTACGGTTACGACGACAATGACGACGGCACCGGAAACCTGGGTTCAAACGCGATCGCGATGCCGGGATTTCACAAAGTCGCAACGGAAGACCTCGGGACATACGAACAGCCGAGCACGCTCGCGGCCGCACGAAGCTTCGGCCCCAAAGGCACCCGAGTTTATATTCCGAAATACCGCAAGTACTACATTCTCGAGGATGTTTGCGGCGCCTGCGCGAAAGACGCGGCCGTCGGCAAAACGCGCGTCGATCTCTTCGTCGGCGGAAATACCGGGCTCCAAGGACCAACTCTTCGCCAATGCCAATACTCTCTCACGAAGAGCGGCTACCAGGATGTCATCATCGTGAATCCATCGCCAAACTGGCCCGTAGCTTCGGGCCCGCTCTACAAAGACGGCGTGTGCAACACCACGACGTACGAAGTACCTTAACTGGTTTGGATCAGCTCGATTTTGTAACCGTTCGGATCTTCGATGAACGCGATGACGGTTGTCCCGTGCTTCATGGGCCCCGGCTCACGCACGACCTTTCCTCCAAGTTGCCGAACGCGGTCGCACGCCGCGCGGATGTCCTCGGTGCCGAGCGCGATATGGCCGAACGCATCGCCGAGGGTGTACGAGTCGCGATCCCAGTTGTACGTCAGCTCAATACACGGATCTTGTTTTGTCTTGCCGTATCCCATGAACGCCAAAGTAAATTTCCCGTCAGGATATTCATCCTTGGAAATCAGGTTCATCCCGAGAACCTCGCCGTAAAAGCGGATGGACTTCTCGAGATCACCAACGCGAATCATCGTGTGCAGGTACTTCATGGACTCACTCCCCTTTCGAGTGCCTCGCGTGCCTTTACGATCTGGAAAGTCACGGCTTTGGGTGACGTTCCTCCGCGCGAGCTTCTCGCCTCGAGCACGGCCGCATGCGAGAGTTTGCGCCGCGTCCCCTCGTCAATCGCAGGATGAAACTCGCGCAACTCGCCGACACTCAAACTTTCTAGATCACGGCCGGACTTCAAGCAAAACAAAACGACCTTTCCGACAATCTCGTGGGCTTCCCTGAAGGGCACTCCCTTCCGCGCCAGATCATCCGCGAGATCGGTCGCATTTGAGAAATCGCCTTTAAGCGACTGGCGCATTTTTTCGCGGTTCCAAACGGCGGTCTCGAGCATTTCGCGCATGAGACGAACACTCGTGAGTGCCGTATCGAGCCCTTGAAAGAGATGAAATTTGTCTTCCTGCATGTCGCGATTGTACGCGAGTGGGAGTCCCTTCATGACGGTGAGGAGTCCCATGAGAGATCCAAATGCCCGGCCGGTGCGTCCCCGAATGAGCTCGGCAAGATCGGGGTTTTTCTTTTGGGGCATAATGCTTGATCCGGTTGTCACCGAGTCATCCAGCGTGACGAAGCCATGCTCCGGCGCACTCCAGATAATGAGTTCTTCGCAAAGACGAGAAAGGTGCATCATCAAGATCGAAACGTGCGAGAGAAACTCAATCGCGAAGTCCCGGTCGGAGACCGCATCGAGGCTGTTTTCGCACAAACCCTCAAACCCGAGTTCATCAGAAACGCCCTCACGGTCCAGAGGAAAAGACGTCCCGGCGAGCGCGGCCGCCCCGAGGGGCATCAACGAAGCTCGCTTTTCGAATTGGCCGAGTCGCTCACGATCACGATCGAGCATCCAAAAATAGGCGAGCAGATGATGAGCAAGACTCACCGGCTGCGCGTGCTGAAAATGCGTAAGCCCCGGAAGAATCGTTTCCTTTTCTGTCTCGGAGTTTTGCAGAATCCATCTCTGAAGGGTGTGAATCTCCGAGCGAAGAACGCGCGACTCCTCAACGATCGTCAGACGACAAGCGGTTGCGACTTGATCGTTCCGGCTCCTCGCCGTATGAAGCTTTCCCGCAACGGGACCGATTTTTTCCCTTAAGAGGCGCTCGATTTCCGAGTGAACATCCTCGGCTGAAGCTGAGAAGATCGAAGGCCCCGTCGCCGAAATCTCTTCTCTCACGGCGATGAGTCCGTTGACGATTTGCTCGCAATCGCCAGCATGGATGATCCCCTGCCGCCCCAGCATGCGCGCGTGCGCGATCGAGCCCTTCACGTCGGCCTTCCAAAGACGGAGATCTTGTTCAAGCGAACTCGTGAGTTTCGCGACTTCGTAGCTCAAACTGCTCTCGAAACGTCCTCCCCAGAGTGGACTCATTCTTTCTCCTCGGCGAGTTTCATCGCCAAATGATGGAACATTCTCGATTGGAGACCGAAGTTCTTTACCGCTCCCGTGCTTTCTCTTTGATCGAAGGTCTTCGAGTCGAACGACGCAAGGTCTTCGCTGTAGAGCGCCCAGGGGCTGGATCTTCCCGTCACTTGCAGCGCACCCTTATAGAGGCTGAGTCGCACTTCGCCCGTTACACGCTTGGAGGTTTTCGCGAGAAAACCTTCGAGATCGGCCTTCAAGGGATCAAACCACAAACCTTCGTACGCGAGCCGACTCCACTCTTGATCCACATGTTTTTTAAACCGGAGCTCCTCACGAGTTAGAACCAACGCCTCCAGGGCTTGATGAGCCTTCAAGAGCAAAGTGGCTCCCGGGCACTCATAGTTTTCGCGAACTTTGAGACCCATCAAACGATCCTCCATGATGTCGATCCGCCCGACACCGTGATTTCCGGCAATCTCGTTGGCGAAAATCACGAGGGCCGCGGGCTCCAAGCCACGACCGTTGATCGCGACCGGCACGCCCGCCTGAAAGGTCATGACGACGTTCGATTTTTCGGCCGGAGCTTTCTCGGGACTTACGGTCCACTGAAAGATCTCCTCAGGCGGAGCGAAGTCGGGCTCTTCCAGACGCCCTCCTTCGATCGAGCGACCCCAGAGATTCTCATCGATGCTCCAGATTTTCTCGAGGCTCTGTTGAATCGGTACGTTGTGCTTTTTCGCGTATTCGATTTCCCAGGACCGCGTCAGGTTTTTCTCGCGAATGGGCGCGTGGATGATCGCCTCGGGCATCAAGGTGCGAATCGTGTATTCAATCCGGAATTGATCGTTCCCCTTGCCGGTACAACCGTGGGCGAACGCGGTCGCGCCGACTTCAAGCGCGACTTCGACCGCCTTCTTTGCGATCAAAGGACGAGCGATCGAAGTGCTCATAGGATAACCCTGATAATCTCCATTCGCCTTCAGCGCAGGGAAACAGTAGTCACGGATGAACTCGTCCTTGGCATCGACCGTTCGGTGAATCGTCCCCATGGCCGCCGCCTTCTCCGCGGCCTGCTGAATATCTTCTTTGGGCTGACCCACATCGACGGTCACGGTGTAAACCTCGTCGAAGCCATACTCCTCGCGCATCATCGGAATGCAAATCGATGTGTCGAGACCACCCGAGTAAACAAGAACGACTTTTTTCTTCATCGGCTCTCCCTTCCGGCCAAACAAAAACTAACCAAAATCTGAAGGACCACTCGCGCGCACACGCTAAAATTCTAATACGCATATATATGCATTTTGACTCCATTCAAACTTTTTTATTGTGAGTGAGTCAAAAAGAATGCATAAACATGCATGAGTATGCACAACGAGACGTCGAGAAGGAAAGCAGAAAGATGCGGGCGAGAGCAGAGCAAAAACTTAAAACACGAGTGGCGATCGTGGGTGCGCGCGGGTACACGGGTCTTGAACTCGCGCGCCTCCTCCTCCGTCATCCCCACGTAGAACTCAAAGCTTGCTTTGCCACCGCAGATTTTCAATTGAGCGATCTTCTCGTTCATCCGAAAGCCGCGAACGTTCCTGGATACGGTGGAGAGAAGCTCATTCAAATGATGACTGAGTTCGACTGCGTTTTTCTCGCGACGCCCGCTCCGACTTCGCTTGAGCTGGCTCCAAAACTCCTTGAATGCGGCGTGAGCGTCATTGATCTCAGCGGAGCTTATCGTTTGGGTGCCAACGACTACCCGGTCTGGTACGGCTTTGAGCATTCCTCACCGAAACTTCTCAATGTCGCCGAGTACGGTTTGGCGCCGT
>SXSP01000523.1 GCA_005792225.1 Bdellovibrionales bacterium
CTCGCGTTGAACCGCCGGGCCCTCTACACCTTCGATGATTTTTTGATTTCTCGGCACCACATGTACCTGATGGTTTACTTCCATCATAAGAGCATCATCTTCGAGGAAATGCTGATGCGTTACCTGACCTCCGGCGATTGCACATACAAGTTGCCCGCAAAGGTCGAGGACTACATTCGCTGCACGGATTACTCTTTGTACGAACACCTCGCGAGCGTCCCGAACCGCTGGGCCCAGGGAATCGCGGCTCGTCGACCTTTCCGCATGCTCTTCGAACTCCATGCGACCGAGGCCACTTCGCGACCCGAGCAGATGCAAGAGGCGCTCGAAAAGGCGGGGATCGAGACCATTCTCGCGAGTTCCCACGCTCGTCTTTCAAAGTATCACGCGACGCAGGCGCAGAAAGCCTTTCCGATCTTCGTCGTCGATCAATACGATCCGATGGAGAAACCCGTTCCCATCGAACAGTGCACCCGCATTTTCCAGCGCTACGAAGAAACCCGCATGATCGAGCGGTTGTATGTTTCGCCGGAGAACTACAACCAAGCCCGCCGATTGATTATCGAGCGCAAGCTCTGACGAAGCCGGGCAAGCCGTTCGGGCAGAGGGGGGAGCCCGTTGGGGAGCGGGGACGGGGCCGCAGGGCCGTCTTCGTTTCAAACGAAAGTCTTGAGGCATTTTCTTCCTCGTCACTTTGTCGGGATTAGGGCTGGGCGGGCGTGGGTTGGTCGGAGGGCGTGATAACCTTTGACTAAGGTATGCAGCAGCCCGACGAAAAACCCATGCGATTTATTTCTATTAAATGGAAGTTGTCGCTCGCGTTCATCATGCTCACG
The DNA here is from genome assembly GCA_005792225.1 of Bdellovibrionales bacterium. Classification (GTDB taxonomy): domain Bacteria; phylum Bdellovibrionota; class Bdellovibrionia; order Bdellovibrionales; family JAMPXM01; genus SXSP01. The sequence goes on from SXSP01000523.1 coordinate 837, forward strand.
ATTGGTATCGTGGCGATTTACATTGTGATCGCGAAGAATACTTTTGAGTCGGATAAGGTCAGTTACGTCTTCGAAACTCAGCAGCGACAGGTGAATCAGTCGGCGATGGATCTGAAGGTTCAGATTCAGCGTTTGGTGTTTGATGCTCGATCGATTTTGGCGGGTTATGACTTCAACACTCATCAGCTTGCGCCGATGTCGGAGAAACTCTTTAAGCATCATGAGATCTTGACGGGCATTCAGCTCATAAACAAAAACACTTCGAACATCATGGCTCAGGTGGAGAAGTCGCGGGGTCAATTCGCGAAGATCGGACCGCAGTCAGCCCGAGGTCCTGCGGCGTCGGGTGGGGTGGATCTCAGGCACCTCGGGGGAACAGAGTTCCTCGCTCAAGTTCCGGATGTCACGTCGGCGGGTGAGGCTCTTATTTTGAAGGTGCTCTTTCAGCTGCCTTCGATTTTTTCGGAGTCCATTGATGATCAGGCGCTGATGCTCACGGCGGGGTCGGAGATCTTAGTCTCGACTGAAAAGAGCGGGATTGCGCAGGAGACGGTCACGGAGTTTTTGCGCAACCGGAAGGGCGATGTCTCTGAGCTCACCGAAGTCGCGCAGTTGGGTGGAGCGAGATATCTGATCTCGACGGCCTCCATCGGTGTCGGTGGAATGAGTATTCTCTCGTTTGTTTCTGAAGATGCGGCCCTCACGGCGACGAGAACTCTTTATCAGCGATCGTTGATGTTTTTGTTCTTCTCGTTTTTCGCGACGGTCGTGATTTCGATGACTCTCTCGTCGTCGCTCACGCAGAACCTCTTTGATCTCTCGAAGGTGGCGGAGCGATTCGGTAAGGGGGATTTCTCGGTAAGTCCCAGCTTCGAATCGCGAGATGAAATCGGGCTTCTCGCGCGAGCGTTTAAGAGAATGATGTTCGAGATTCAGCAGCTTCTCACCGATCGGGTCGAGAAGGTGCGGATGGAGCAGGAGCTGAAGACGGCGCGGACCGTTCAGGACAGCCTCTTTCCGGCGGAGTCGAACTTTGAAGCGGGCAATTTGAAACTCACGGGGCTGTACTCGACGACCACCGAGTGCGGCGGCGATTGGTGGTACTACTATCAGAAGGATCGCTATCTCTATCTCGTGATCGCGGACGCAACGGGCCACGGAACGCCGGCGGCGCTCATTACGGCGGCGATTCGGTCGGCGTTTTCGCACATTGAGCTGAATGACCTTTCGCTGATGGATATCGCCAGCGCATGCGATGAAGCCGTCTTTCAGTGTTCGAAAGGTCATATCTACATGACCGCGATCTTCATGCGGATCAACGTCAATACCGGCGAGGGAACGTTCATCAATTCGAGTCACGAGCCGCCTTGGATTTTTGAGTGGGATCTTGAGAAGTCAAAAATCAAAAGTGAACAGATCGTGGTGAAGCCGGATCCTCGATTGGGTGAGCGAGCGAAGAAGTGGGTTGAGCATCCGATCCAGGTGCAGTCGGGGCAGAGACTCTTTCTTTATACCGATGGATTAAGTTCGCCGGTGAATCCCGAAGGGAATGACTTCCAAGGTCGCAGACAGAAGCGCGCGGTCGAAAAAGCCGCTGGCAATTTTGATCGTCAAAAATTCTTCGACGAAGTCATTGCCGCAATGAATGAGCACTCGCAGGGCGCGCCTTTCCCCGATGACGTGACGTTCATCGTGATCGATCATCATTTTCACGTTGGTTAATTAGCGAGAAGTCGGTCCGCGAGAGATGCCGACGCGCATTCCGCCGGCCGAATTCTTCAGCGCCGTTTGCGTGGGCGAGATCGTAACGGTCATGCCCATCGCGGTGCCCGTTGACGTCACGTGGCCGCCGGAGAACTTCGTTCCTTCGAGGAGACCGACACCTTTTGGGTTTTGAGGAGCGGGGGTTCCGCCCAGTGGCGGAAGAATACGCTTCGCGCCGTCGGCGAAGTCGTGCATGGCTTTGCTGCAAGCCGTGGTCATCATCAAAATGGCGAGACTCAGGAACAGGTATCGCATGAATCTCTTTTCGGAGAGTTTCTTCAATCTATTGAGGACTGTCTCAATATGAGTAACGGAGTACCGAGAAGCCTTCGCCGTAGGCCTCGCGGTAGGGAAGAATGAACGGTGTTGTCTTCTCGGAGCCGGCCTCAAAGTAATGGACGCGGTAACCGACCCCAAGTGACCAATGCGGATAAACCACGTAGTTGAGGTGGCCTGAGGCTTCAAACTTTGTACTCGTCTCGAGACCCACTCCGTAAACGGCTTCGCCGCCGGTGTCCCACTTGCGGCCGAGCGGGAATTTCAAGGCAACTCCGGTTTTTAGCAGGTCGTATCCGGGTGAATAGAGACCTTGGCTCTTGGGGTTTCGGTAAACCTCGAGTCCACCGAAGACCGACGCTTGAATTTCACGGAGAAACGAAAACCAACTTAAAGCGGAAGTCCAACGGTGGTGAAGGCGCGCTTCAACCTGGGTGGGAGCCGCGCCCTCGGCTTCGCTGTTATAGCTGAAAACTTTCATCTTCGCCGCGGACTCGACGCCAAAGCGTTTCCACCAATGGAAATTTCTGAGGCCCACGGTGGCCATGAGCGGAGTTCCTTGGTCGTAAGTGAGCTGTTCGCTCGAGATCAAACCGCCGCTCGCGCCCTCAACTTGAAAGAGTGAAGCGTTGTACTCGCTGAATTCGGGTTCGCGCTCGACCTTCTTTGCCTTTGTCGCGATTTGAGCCGGCGGTTGAGCGCTAGGTTCTTCTTCCGCGAGGGGTTCGGGCGTTGGTGTCGGCTGGTTGGCGACGGTGCGCTGAGGCGCGGAGTTGAGGGCGAGCTTGTTAATCTTAAATTGTTTATCTTCCGAAGATTGGCCCGCGCGCCCCCAGCGGTCGATCGCCGTGACTTGATAGCGGAACCGGCCGACGGGGAGTTGGGCGATCTTCGTTTCGCTCTCGCTCAAGGTCTTTTCTTGGATCACGCGGCCGTTGTCATCGGTGACTTTCAAGGAATAAGCTCGTGATCCGCGCGGTCCGACCCACTTGAGTCTTCCGTTCGACGATTCGGTAAATTCAAGGTTTCCGCGAGGAAGTTGTGGTTGTGCGAGAAGCGGAGGAACCACGACGTTGACCTTCAAAATTTCGCTGTAATCGGTCGCTTCGGTCCGTGCGTTAGCACCCCTAACACGGAAGTAGTAGATCCCGGGGGTGTTGAAGGTTCCCTTCCACGATCCTGTTTGCTTCCAAGAGACCAAGGTATTGTTGGGAGCGAATTCACCGTTATTTGAGCCCTCGAGGACGTAGCTCGCGAGTTCGGGCGAGGTGTTCCATTCGAGTCTCACGGAAGCAGGACCATGGACGAGCCACGCGGTTATTTCGCGATCCTTAAACTGGGGGCGAGTTCCCGTGAATTCGGGGATCACGGTGAAGCGTTGGGTGTCGGACCATAATTCGCCGTCGCGCGAGACTCTCCAGAAGTTGTCTCCAAGTTGCAGTTTTGAAACTTGAAGTTGCCGGGCGCTCGTCTCCCGCTGAAGGGTCGTCACTGAGTCAAAGGTCGAGGACGGTGAGATCTGCAGTTTGTAAGGTCCAGGTTGTATATCCTTCCACGTGAGCATTTGCGGAATATCGACGGTCGACGGGCGATCGGCACGTAAGTTCCAGGCTCTCGCCCCCATGGAGTAGAGGTCCTGAAGCTTCCAAGGATAACGAACGATTTGTTCGGTCGGCTCCGACTGAGGCGGCATTTCGACGACGGGAGAAGGCGTCGCTTGCGCGATGATGAGCGGCTTGGCTTCTGTTAATTGCACATCGGCGAGAGCGATCGATTTGGCGCTCGAGACTTTCTTGGCCTTCGTCGATGGTACGTTGGCTTGAAGCTTTTCGGTCGAGACGCGAACTTCACCTTTTAGAAGTTTGAGCTTGGGCTTCTTGTCTTCATCAAAGAAGACCTGAACCTCGGATTTGTCACCCTTAAGAGTCGTGAGTGTCCCGTTGATCGCGACTTGAACTTGACCATCGACCTGGAGTCGAAATTTCCCGGCGACGAGATCGGAGAGTGTCATCCCGCGATGATTCGTGAAACGCACCAAACTGTTCTCGCCGATTTGGATATCGTTTTTACTATTGAGCCGAACCGAAGCGCGAGAGTTCGGTCCGCAGAAGACCGCATCGCCCGCGA
>SXSP01000524.1 GCA_005792225.1 Bdellovibrionales bacterium
CGCACGGGGTTTTCCCTTCGCCATCCATTTGAGGAGACGCTCGGAGGTCCGGGGGGCCAGCGTCGGTTCATGGTGGACCTGGACGAGCCCCTCGTAAGCGGCACGAAGGTAGATCGTGTCGCGCGAGATGGAGTGACCCGCGAGGGGATCTAGCCAGTCAGGGAACTTTTCCGTGAGAAGTTTTTTGAGGGCCCGCGGATTTCGGTGGTTCACGCCACTCGTTTCGAGGAGCTCCCTGAACTCTGGATTCTCCCATCTCGCCCAATTCATGAAGGGATCCCCATTGGGTCCCGGTCGCCCATGGATCTCGGTCGCGAGGGCGTGGATGTGAGCAAGACGCGCTTCCGAAGCGAGACGATTTTCGTTTGAGAGACGTTCAACGATATTCGAGAACATCTGTTTTTCGTGCGGCGGTAGATCGCGAGTGACGTAATCAAAAACGGTTTTTCCGGGGTTTGCTGCCGGCGTGTAAAGTGTCGGTGCGAGGGCTTCTCTGAGCGTTGGAAGGCTTGACTCGGATGCGAACTGCGAGATCGCGAGAAGTTCTCGCGCGTGAGCTTCGAACTCGGCGACGGCGAAGTCTAACGTCGTCTTCTGGTTTTCGACACGTCTTGAGAGCGACTCGAGAATCGGCGTCATCAAGAGCGCCACGGGGAAGAGCTTCTTTTTCGTTCCGCCGCCTGCAAGGCTCTCCGAGCGAAGCGCGCCCGTAAAACCATCGGGCCGACTTCGGTCCTCAGTCGAAACCGTGACATCGGGTGCGAGCACTGTCGGCAACTGAATGAGATCGCGCGAGAGCTGCGTATCTTCTCCTCGCTCAAGCGGCTTAAAGCCACCGATCGCCACGAGGGCCGATGCTCGTGAACTGATCTGGTAAGTCGCGACACCCTCATCAAGTGAGCTCAAAAGAATCTTGAAGTCGCGCCAGATCCTTTCACGTTTATAGCTCGGATGACTCGCGAGAAGTGCCGTCGACGGAGTCCCGCGGAGCTCATAACGACGGGAGAAAAATACGACATCGGGATTTTTCGGTCCAATGTAGAGCTTCTCGAGGTTTGCAAAGAACCGACCCTCAAACCGAGTATCCATGTCCATGTGGATGACGACGTTCTGATCGAGCGGGATATTCGATTTTCGAATGACCGCTTCGACCCCGGTTTGCCGGATTTTTCCCATGTTCCGTTCGGTCCCTTGAGTCGAGAGATCGATCACCTCAAGAGAAAACGGGTATTTGTTTCGATGAACGGCTTCTCGAAGATAAGTGATCGTCTCTTGGTTCTCGCGGCGAATCGGCGAGTCTTTGTCACGGGCGATTTCCGTCGTGTTGTTGACGACCATCACGACTTCGATTTGGTGAGTTCGCAACTGTTGACTCGAAAGTGTCTCGAGGAATCTCGCGACGTTTCCGTTCTTTAACTCGCGGTACACGGGTACGATCAGCGTGAACTTAGAAACGGGTCGAGCGGTTCGCACTTCGCCGAACGCGATTCGGCACGCAAACGTCTTCGCATCCGACGGGGATGCGAGTGACAGCATCGAAATGAGTGCGAAAACGATTGCGGAGAAGTTCACTGAATTTCCTTAGAACGCGGCCTTGCACGAACCGATCTGAGCGGAGGACGAAATCGGAACGAATGCGCGAACGGTTTCGACATCCGTGTGCAAGAGATTCGGAGCTGGCGTTCTTTTCTTTTTAAAGAGTTCGCCGAGTGAGAACCCACCGGCGATAAGTTTCTGAGCGGCTTCGAGGGCGCGCAGACTGTACGCCCGAAAGTTCCAGAAGCAGAGGTGCGAGACGATACATTGCGAAACGCTCGTTCCCAAGACGACACTTTCTGGCTTGAGAGCGGTTTTCAAGGAATTCAGGATCTCGTTCACGCCGCGAGGGCCGACGTATTTTTCTTCCCAGGCGTTGCTGAGATCAAGAATGGAAATCTTAAGGCCCCGCGATGCGAGATCTTGCGCGAGACCTTTGAGCCTCGGAAAATCCGTGAGGTTTCCTTGAGCGACTTGAATGCGATTTCCGCGCGCGAGGCTCTGCGCTCGCGCGAAAAGCTCAGGGCTCTTCAGGTAGCTCGAGCCTTTAAAGTAATCAGGATGAACGAGGCGCTCGCGAGCTCCTCCCTCGACTTCCAGATAAAACTTATGGCTCTCTTCCGATGCGAGGAGAGCCTTCTCTCGGGAGTTTAACCGGTCGCTCTTTGATCGATCCAGCCAAACGGAGCGAGGAGCTGTGCGGAGGCTCAAGAGATCGGGGAGACTTTCCGCGACTTTCAAGAGGATCACGTTTAATTGATTATAGCGAACGACCTCGGGCACAAGATCGACTTGAAGGAGATGGGTTACGTTCGGAGCGAGCGTTGCCGCGAGGAGACCTCTCTCGGCCCCGACGGTGACGTATACGCCTTCAGGAGCGCCCTTAAAAATGTCGACCGCGATCTCGGGATTGAGTTCGTTCGGAAGAACGTAAATGTGCCCACGGGAATCAGCGCCACCACCGAAATAATCGCCAATGGCTGAAAATTGTGTCACGGTTCCTTCGCTGAGGAACTGCGCGTGAGCTGTGCCGCTCATGAGGGAGAACGCCGTCAAAATGCCGATGAACTTCATATTTACCTACCTTCGACATTCGAAATAGCAATCCTAACGCCCGGTCAAAACAGCGCTTTTAGCGTTTTCCGGGTTCTTTTTCGGGCAATTTCTTCACGGGAGTTCAGGGTCTGAACGGTCGTGTGCGTTTGACGGCGGAAAAGGGCACTGGACCCTCGTTCTCCCATCCGGGTATGTTGGGCTTCCACCCGAGATGGAGTTGAGATGCCTCACATCAGAGCCCGCGGAATTCGCGCCGAAGTCATTCAGACCCTCAGTGAGACCTTGCAC
>SXSP01000525.1 GCA_005792225.1 Bdellovibrionales bacterium
AGCTATGACTCCAAACCGTCCCTAGGTAAATTTGCTTTTTCCGACATGAGTCGCCGGCGAGCTGGAAAATCAAATTTGTTTGGTAGACAAAAATAAAACGCGAACGAAAAGGGAGACGGATCATGAAAAAGCCTACGAATCGCGAGCGCATTCTCAGCGCGAGCGTTGACCTCTTCAACCAATCAGGTGTCGTCGCGATCACGACGAACCACATCGCGGCTCACTTGGGCATCAGCCCTGGCAACCTCTACTTCCATTTCCGGAACAAAGAGGAAATCATTCGCGAGCTCTTCGATCGCATGTGCAACGAGACCTACGAGGTGTGGATGCCGAATCATCAACTCGACACCTACGGCTCTCCGCTCGAGCTCATCGAAAAATCTTACGAGGTATTCTGGAACTACCGATTCTTCCACCGCGAGATGTATCACTTGCGCCGCCGCGATCCCGCACTTGCGCGCAAATGGAAGCAGCATATGAACAAGACGATTCGTCTTCTTCAGGGCACTTACGCGCATTGGGTAAAGACCGGCTCCATGAAAAAGATCACCGACCCCGCGGAGATGAAGATGATCAGCGACATCGTCCTCATCACGAGCAGCTCGTTCCTTCAGTTCTACGAAGCTCCCGATAAGCCGGCGAATCGCCGCTCCCTCCGGCTGGGTGTTGACCACATCTTGCGTTTGCTGCTCCCGTACCACACCCAGAACAAGCAGTCCGAGGTCATGGCCCACCTCAACGGTTGATCCCTCCCCCGAAATAAGGGTCGCCGTGACCAATTTACGCGGTCGCGGCACCCTGAATGCCTGTTCCGACCTATGAAATTGAAAGTCATTCGCAACTAGTTGACCGCGACGGTTGGTTTTGGGTAGAACGGCCAACATGACATTCAAAGAAGAATCGACAGCCTCAAGTCTTCCCGCTCCCGCCCACCAAGAGCCGCTCGTTCGCACGACGCAACGACAAGAGCGCGTGCCCAACAAAAAGATCATTCGTGATTTGGGACTTAAGGTGACGAATCAACGTCTCGTCATTCTCGAAGTGGTCCGCGAAGGAAAAGCTCACTTCACCGCGCAGGATGTCTTCGAGACGGTCACCGCGCGCAATCCGGAAATTGGTTTCGCGACCGTTTATCGGTTTCTGAGGACGTTGTCAGAACACAGCTACGTCACCGAAGTTCGCATGGGCGGAATGCCCGCCCGCTACGAGTGGGCCGCAAAAAAACACCACGATCACCTCACGTGCAGCACTTGCTCGAAGATCGTGGAGTTCGAAAACCCAGAGATCGAACGCCTGCAAGAAAAAGTCGCTAAAGAGTTTGGCTTCTCCCTCACCGGGCATTTGCTTGAACTCTACGGAGTCTGCCCCGATTGCCGTCGCAAAAGCGCTCCTTGAAAAAAGAAGATCTCTTTTTCGCCGACAAGCCCGCGGGCTGCACGACGCACACGTCATTGAGTGAAAGCGAACGCGCGAATCCCGGCTTCGACCCAAACGACGGCTTTAAAGAAATGCTTGAAGCACGTCTCGGCCTCAAGCTCTACACCGTCCATCGCCTCGATCGCGAAACGACGGGCGCCATCCTCTTTGCGCGAACGGCGGATGCAGCCGAAGTTCTCCGGGAGGCCTTCGCCTCACGCACTGTTCATAAAAAATATTTATTCCTCACGGATCGAAAGTTCTCCTCCCGCGAGTTCATCCGTGAGTCGCGTATCGAACGCGAAGGCTCGGAGTTTGTTTCACACCAAGATGGAGCGCCCAACTCGAAAACGCAGTTCCGCCTCATCGAAGAAAGCCACGCACTCTCACTTTGGGAGGCGCGGCCCGAAACCGGGAAGTCACACCAAATTCGCTTGCATGCCGAAGACGCCGGAATTCCGATCTTGGGAGACCGCGACCACGGGGGATCTCCGTTCTCGGCACTCTGCCTTCACAGTGCCGAATTGGTCGCGGGAGATATTCGCCATGAATCTTCTCCCCCACGGTGGTTTACCGATCGGTCTCTCGTTCATGATCGCAACCTCTCGCTATGGCTCAAATCTATAGATCGTCGCGAACGTCTTGTTCGCAGCTGGAAGGAGACCCCCGAGACCCTTCGCTGGATCCACAGCGAAGGAGATCCCTTGCGCGCGGAACAACTCGGAGATGTTTACTCCCTCTCCTGGTTCGACGATGAACTTCCGAATACGCATGAGCTCGCGTCGCTTCAAAGATTGACCGAAGAGTTGGGCTGGAAAAAATGGTACCTGCAACTTCGCGGAAATCGTGGTCGCTCGCCCAATGAGGAGAAAACCCTGAGCGCGGAAGCCGATATTCCCCCCCGCTGGACGGCGGAAGAAAGCGGTTTACGTTTTGAATTCCGCACCGACACCGGCCTCTCACCCGGACTATTTCTCGATCAGAGACAAAATCGAAAATGGGTTCGCGCCCATTCGCGAGGAGCCCGCGTTCTCAATCTCTTTTGCTACACGGCCGGTTTCAGCGTGGCTGCGGCGAGCGGGGGTGCCGAGAAAGTCGTTTCGGTCGATGTGAGCAAACCCTTTCTCGATTGGTCGCGAACGAACTTCGTGCTGAACGCCCTCTCCACGGACCAACACGAGTTTCGGTTTATCGACTCTCGCGAGTACCTCGCGTGGGCGAAAAAAAAGGAATTAAAGTTCGATTTGATCATCTGTGATCCTCCCTCATTCGGTCGCTCCAAGTCGGGCGTCTTTAAAATCGAGAAAGATTTTGATCAGCTCATCGCGATGCTCACCGACGTCACCGCTCCCGGTGGAACGATTCTCTTCTCATTAAATTTCGAAGTGTGGACGGAGCAAGATCTCTACACGCGAATCGAAAAATCTCTCGCTAAAAAACCTTTTAGCATCCGCCGCGCGCCTTCTCCCGATTGGGATTTCGAACTTCCGCGCGAACCTCGCAATATGAAGAGTTTCCTGATTTCGTCGAAGAAAATGTGACGCCGACGCGTCAACTTTTGGAATTTGGCGAGCGCATCGACAGGACCTTCGTCTTGAAAGAAGCAAAGTTAAAAACTTGTGCGCATCTTCTCTGCACGCGAAAAAAATTTTTGCGAAGCACGAATCATTTCGCGTGAGCAAAATCAAAGAGTTATCTCGCCCCGCCTCGAGACATCGCGCAAATTTCCTCGCTTGCACGGGCACTTGCGCCTGATTTCGGAATCCGACTTCGGTCCGGTAAATTGAATGCATGACCTGCTTGAGAAAGGAACAGCACATGACTTTGCAGCGCAAGCACACCAAGAAAATTGGATACGCGTTCATGACCGCAGCACTCTTCGTCGGCGGCCTGGGCTGCGAAGAATCAAAAGAGCGCGTGCTCAGAATGGAAGTCGAACTCGGTTCCGTTGCCGCTCAACCGATCGGTCTTCCGAACGGAACGACCGTGAATTTCCCGGCCGTGGCTAAGGACCTTTTCTACCGTCAGGTGATGAACCACAGCCACTTTAATATCTACATTCCGCCGGTTTCATCAGGTGGATCTGTTTCGCAAAAAGGTGTAGCGACCAAATCCGCTATTTCGAATCCCATTCCGCAATATGGAAAAGATGATCTCGAGCTTCTCAGCAAATACGGCATGCTCAACCGCATGGTCGAGCAGAGCGCATCAAACAAAGCGGCCGGCAAAGTGTCGATGAAATCGGTCGCGACTGTTGCAGCCGCCGCAGCCGCCGCACCGTCTTGCTTGTATGAGCGTCCTCTGGCTCGCCTCGGTTCGACGGTTCTCTCGTTTGAAGCGAATTTCGGCGCCGGTTTGCAACTCGGTTACAACGGCGGTGGCGGAATCTCCGTCGGCACGCCCGTCGGTGGTAGCATCGACTTCTCGTCAAGCAAGATGGACCTTACCATCAAGTGGGACGACAACTTCACGAAACAAGGTGTCGCCGCCGCAGCTGGCATCTCGTATTCGGCCGACACGAAGTTCAGTCTCGGCCTCGGTTCGTTCCCCGTCGGCCTCGACTTCTTCTACAAGACTCCGCTCGCGGACGTCGTGAAGTCGGCGTTCGATCACGGCCTCGACGAAGCCGTTCGTCAGTTCGTGGCGAAAACCGCCGGCATCAACAAAACTTGGAAGGACGCTTGGGAAGGTCGCGTGATGTCGGATCCGCTCATCGACAACGACAACTTCGTCGCGTTCCGCGCAGGCACGTTCGCGGGAGTCATGAAGGGCGATAAATTCACGGTGAGAAACCAAGTTTATCGCTGGGTTGACGATACGAAACCTTGCTCGAGCCCGCTCAAATACACGCTCCCCGATGGCGATGTGATTGCGGAACTCGAAGTCACCGAGTCTTCAAACTTGATCACGATCGCGAAAGTGAAAGCTCTCACAGACGGAGCGATCCGCCCCGGCGCGCAGATCAAAATCTTGGAGCTCATTGAGCCGACTCCGCCCAAAAAAGCAAACTGAGCTTAAGGCATGCAGGCGGTCACTCAGACCGCCGAGGTCAACCGGGCATCAGATCAACTGGTGCCCGTTTCATTTTGAGTCACTCCCTCAGCACGGTAGGAGGGATGTCGACACCTGTCCACGGCCTGGGCAGCGATCATGGTGAGACGCTCGTCAAGCTCTCAGAACCACTCGCCTATTGTCGGTGGCTCGAGAGCGAATCGGGGCCGTGGTCTTGCACTCTTTTAGGGAGTCATGAAGATCGCCAGGTTCAAGCTTTATCATTTTCAGCTTCTGCTCACCGCCTTGGTAACGGTGGCCTGCGCGATTTATCCGATCCAGTCGGCCTTCTCGGAGGTCGAAACCATCAACTATGACGATCCGAACTTGCGCACGACGGATGGCTACGTGACCGGCGCAAGCGACGCTTGCGTGGGCCGGGGCGGCGATATTCACCAATGCATGACTTCTTATGCCGCGTCCTCCGAAGCAGAGGGTGTCGCGAACGACGCGGATTCAGACGACGAAGTCGCCGTCGCTAAAGCGCCGTCGACTCCTCGATCAAAGAAAAAATAATCAGGATTCTTTCGAGTGCGTGGCCGTGATCACCGTGTGGATGTTTCCACGAACGGTGAAGTCTCCGACAACCGTGATCTCCCACGGGTCGAGGAGGTTCACGAGATCCTCGAGGATGATGTTCGTCACGTCTTCGTGGAAGACGTGCTTGTCACGGAAGCTGTTGATGTAAAGCTTCAGCGACTTCAGCTCCACGCAATACTTATCGGGCACAACCTTGATCCGGATCGTGGCGAAGTCCGGGAATCCACTGCGCGGGCAGAGGCAAGTGAACTCCGGGCAAGTGAAGTCGATCGTGTAACGACGAACGAGTGTACGATTCTCGAAGCGCTCAAGCTTCGCCTCCTCAATCGCGATGGTACCGTAACGCTTCTCCTCGCCCTTTTGCGGAGCCGCGGAGTTCACGCTGAGTTGGCGACCCGAAGCAGCCTTAGCCGAAGATTTTTTCATGGAACCGTTCTTTTTTGCGGACATGGAATACGACCTCTCTCGCTTTTCAGCCGACGAATAAAATGCGGCTACCGAAGGCCTCGAGCTCGACCGGAACTTGTCTGAGTTCGCTGAGTTCTTGGCGCACACGTGATTGTTTTTCGGGGTCGCAAGTTACCATCAAAAATCCGCCGCCGCCAGCCCCTAAGATCTTGCCCCCGCGGGCGCCGGCCGAGCGCGCTCTCTCGTACCACTGATCGATCTGCGAGGCGGAAATTCCGGAAGCGAGAGTTTTTTTCAGCATCCAACCCTCGTGGAGCAGCTCACCCACTCTTGAGATGTCTTCTCCGTTCTCAAGGATCTTCTTCAATCGGAGAGCGAGATCACGCATGGCCCTTAAGGTTTCACGTTTTCCGGCCGTGTTGCTCTTCTGCTCGCTCAGAACGCCTGAGGCTGATCGGGTCATTCCCGTGTAGAACAACATCATCGAAGACTGGAGCGCCGATTTCGTCTGGCGACTGCAGATCACGGGCTCGCAGGAGACTTCGCCTGAGGGAAGGAATCGAATGTATTGGAGCCCTCCGACGGCCGCCGCGTATTGATCTTGTTTTCCGATTGGCTCGCGGAGATCTTCGATTTCGATTCGGCAGGCCTCCGCCGCCAAATCCTCGGCACTTCGAAACTGACCGTTGTGCGCACTCATCGCGTGAAGGAGCGCCACGGTGAAACTCGAAGAACTCCCGAGCCCGGTTCCCGAAGGAATATCCGCCATTGAAAGGAGTTCGAGGCCCCGGCCGCCGTTCTTCTCACGCGCTTCCGCCCCGTATTTCTCGAGAACGCAACGGAAGATCTTGTGCTCGATCTCCTCGACCGTCTTGCAGATCTCGGTCTTGCTGTAGGAGAGCCGATAAGTATCGTCGAAGCGGTCGTTAACCGTGATGTAGATGTACTTGTCGATGGTGGTGGAAAGAACGGCCCCCTCTTCTTCCTGATAAAAATCGGGAAGATCGGTGCCCCCGCCGAGAAAGCTAATGCGAAAGGGAGTTCTCGAGATAATCATTTATCGCCTTTCAGGTAACGCTCGAATTCGGCTAGGCGTTCAATCGTACCTATGTCGTAAAAACGGACCGGTACATCAAAGGCGCCAAGCCGCCCACGCGGAATCAAAGGTTTCCACAGGTCCGCCAGCATAAACCGTGTTTCCGTCTGCGCCTCGACGAGGGCCCGTTTCATGACGTACACGCCGGAATCGATGCGGTCGAATCCCTTCGCGGGCCCTGCATCCTTTTCGTAGTCGAGAACGCGGCCGCCTCCCACTTTCAAATTTGGGATCACCGGAACGGGATCACGGTTGTCATAGACGGAAACGACGGCGTCGAACCCGCCCGTGTCGAAAGCGCGCCCCATTTCGTCGAACGGAGCCACGAGGTAGCTGTCGCCATTGAGAAGAATAAATTCGTCTTGGAGGAGTGAGAGCGCATTCTTTAGGGCGCCGCCGGTTCCGAGTGGCTCTTTTTCGTAAGCGTACTGGATTTTCAAACCATGCATTTGGCCATCACCGAAGTGCGCCTCGACTTGTTCACCCAAATAAGCCACGAGGAGAAGAACATTCTGATACCCCTGCCTCTTCACGTCTTCGAGCTGCCAATGAAGAAAAGGCCGTCCGTTGACCGGGACCATGGGCTTCGGAACCGTCTCGGTGATGGGCCGAAGACGAGTGCCGAGACCGCCGGCGAGGATCACGACTTGGCGGCGGCTCACTTGGCCTTCTCCGAGATGATTTCACCGATCGCCGTGCGAACGGCATTGTCGCTGTCGTGACGAGCGCGCCATCCGAGGCCTTCGAGGCGGCTCCCGTCGAGGAAAGTGTACGGCACATCACCCACCCATCCACGATCACTTTCACCAAATTGGAGCTCGGCTTTTTTGCCCGAGACTTTTTCCATTTGGTTTACAACTTCCTCGGCGATGAAACGAACGCGCGTCACACCGTGGCTAGCGAGGTTCAAGCACTGAAAGAGCTCGTTCGACTTCGCGTAACCGAAGAGCATTCCGTCGATGCAGTCTAAGACGTGAAGGTAAGACTTCCTTTGAGTGCCGTTACCGAGAACTTCGAGTTTTGCGGGGTTCTTCATGAGACGACCGACGAAATCGTGAATCGCCCCGTGAGTCGAGTGCGGCCCCACGATGTTCGCGAACCGATAGACCCAAGCTTGAATTTCGCAGTTGTGGGAGAAGGCGGATACCATCGCCTCGCAAGCGAGTTTGCTTGCGCCGTAAAAAGAAATCGGGAAGAGGGGCCCGTAACTCTCGGGCGTCGGCTTGACACTCGCTTCACCATAAATCGCCGAGGTGGAGGCGAAAATCAGCTTCTTGACTCCCGTCACGCGCATCGCTTCGAGAACGTTGTAAGTCGCGATCGTGCCGTTTCTCATGTCGACGTCGGTGCGCGCGGCACCTTGAGAGATATCGGAGTTCGCCGCCATGTGCATGACGAGATCGGCTCCCGCCATCTCCTTCTTCACTCTCTCGAGATCGACCAGATCCGCTTCCACGAAGCGAAACCGCGTGTTTGAAGCAAACGGAGCGAGGAACTCGCGGCGACCGAGGATCAAGTTGTCGTAGGCGACGACTTCATGGCCCTCATTCAAGAAACGCTCGCAGAGATGACTCCCGATAAAACCGGCTCCACCCGTGATGAAGATTTTCATGGACACCTCAAACCTTGCCCAGGAGCGCGAGGCTCAGGCGATTGCGAACGGTGGGTTTGTAGAGGAGCTTCACCGACTTCGGATCAAAAGCGTAGCGCGGCTCGTGATCGAGTTCACCCACCTGCAAAACTTTCTCGATGAGCTTCAAGTAATCCTGAGCCATGCGACGAAGACTGAAGAATTCCTCGACGGACTTGCGGCAATCGCTCGGCTTTACACTTTCGAGCGCCTTGGCGGCACCCAAGAGCTCATCGTAAGTTCCGCACACGACACCCGTTCCGGGGCGAACGAGCTCCGGCATGCAGCCGTTCACCGACGAGATCACCGGCGTGCCGCAAGCGAGGGCTTCCAGCGGCGCACCCGCGCAAGGCTCATCCCAGTTCGTGGGATAAATGAGAGCGCGAGCATTCGAGAGAAGTTTGACCTTCTCGGGTTCATCGACCAGACCATGGTACCGAATTTTTCCGCGCGAGATTCCGCTTCCGCCCATGATCTCAAGACGCACTCCGAGGTCGTTCGCCCACGCGATCGCGGTCTTCACGTTCTTCACGCGCCAAGTGGTGCGAGCCAGGAAAACAAAGTAATCATCTTTTTTCTCGACGAAGGGATAGCGATCCGGATCGACGCCGTTATAGACGAGATACTTCGCATTGTGGTTGCGGCAATGGCTTTCGCTGAGGAAGTTCGTGTTTCGCCAGTACTTCTCGCCCGGATGGCCGTTTCCGTGAACCG
>SXSP01000526.1 GCA_005792225.1 Bdellovibrionales bacterium
AAAACCGCGCCATTTACGGAAGCCTCTACCGCGATGAGGGCTTCGGTCATAATTTTCTCGTGGAAGCGCATTTCGAAGGAGACGTGGATCCACTCACCGGCATGATCGTGAATCTCGTCGACGTCGATCGTTGGTTAGGGGAAGTGAATCGCGAAGTCGATCACAAAAATCTGGGAAAGCTTTCATGGTTCGCGGGTGTCGCGCCAACGCCCGAGAGAATCGCTCTTTATTTTGCGAGTGAAATCTCGCGGCGCTTGCCTCGGCACGTACGACTCGCGAAAGTTCGGATCTACGAAGGAGAAGATCTCTGGATCGATGTCTCTCCTTAAATTTCGCGGGCGATTTCCGCTAACAGCGGCGGAAGCCATTTCACGAGCGGCTCGGTCCGAAATCCGAGGCTGCTCAAGAGGCGGGGGGAGGCAAACCAGTCTTGGGGGACCCCATAGGGCGAGTGTTCACCCGTATCTTCACTCGCGCTCAAAACCGCGCGTTTCCCGACGGCCGCTTCGGTCCATTCGATAATATCCCGCATGCGAGTGGCGTCAGGCGCCGTGCAATTCACGGGACCTTCGAAGTCCACCGTGGCTAAGAACTTCAGGCATGCGGCCGCTTGTTCCGAAGAGATGAACGACATTCGAGCGTCGAGGTTCGGAAAGTAAATGCGTTCGCCGCGTGCGACGTGCTCAACGTGAAACTTGAGTCGACCGGTGTAGTCGTCTTGGCCGCACACGATGGGAAAACGCGGGGCGATCACCCGAAACGGTGGCCGTTGAAAGAACACGCTCTCCACCTGACGTTTGGCTTCTCCGTATTCCGTTACGTCTTGATCGAATTCGTAGTCATGTGGATTGAACATCGACTCAGGAATCGACGCACCGAAATTATAAACCGATATTGTAGAGGTCACGATGTAGCGATCGGTTTTTCCCTTAAAGATGCGGCAAGCGTCGCGCGCTTCTTGGGCAAAATAGGCGACCTGGTCGTAGATAACATCCCACTGCCGATCGAAGACGGCGTGCTCAAGGCTCGTCGCGTTCGTGCGATCGCAGCGAAGGCGCTCCGGTGCCTCGCCTAAACCGTCATCAAAATTTCCGCGATTGAGAAGGGTGACGTGGGCGCCATCGGCGATCCATTTCGCTGCCAATTGACGCCCAAAAAATCGATTGCCGCCGATGATCAAGACCTTCATCGGCTCTAAGATGTCAGAAGGATTCGTCGAATGCAACCTGGCCCGAGACGCCGACCTGGTAGGCCGAAACGCGGCGTTCGAAGAAGTTCGTGAGCTCCTGCACGTCTTGGAGTTCCATGAACCCGAACGGATTTTTCACGTTAAAGCGGGGAGGCATATTGAGGGCCATCAAGCGCTGATCCGCGATGAACTCCAGGTACTGGCGCATATCGGTGACTGAAAGTCCCGCAACGCCGAGGTCGAGCACGTCTTGAGCGAATGCAAACTCGCAATCGACGGCTTCTTCCATCATTGAAAGAACCATATCTTGCATCTGTTGGTTGAAGAGTTCCGGCTCCTCTTTGCGAACCGTCTTAATGACTTCAAACGCGAAGTTCATGTGAGCTGATTCGTCGCGGAAGACCCAGTTCGTTCCCGCCGCGAGCCCGTCGAGAAGACCTTTGGAGCGCAGGAAATATACGTACGCGAATGCGCCGAAGAAGAAGAGACCTTCCACGCACGAAGCAAAGCAAATGAGATTCATCAAGAACTTGCGGCGATCTTGCAGAGTTTCGAGGCGGTCCATGTCATGGATCGAATCCATCCACTTGAAACAGAACTCGGCCTTCTTCTTGATGGACGGGATGTTCTCGACCGCAGCAAACGCCTTGGCCCGATCTTCGTGGTTCGGGATGTAGGTGTCGAGAAGCGTGAGATAAAACTGAACGTGCAGAGCTTCCTCGTAGCACTGGCGCGAGAGATAAAGGCGCGCCTCGGGCGAGTTGATGTGCTTATAGAGGTTCAGCACCAAGTTGTTGCCCACGATCGAATCGCCCGTGGCGAAGAATGCAACGAGGCGGCTGATCAAATGGTTCTCGGCCGGAGTCATGCGCTTGATGAGATCCGTCGTATCTTTTGAGAAATCGACTTCGTCGACGGTCCACGTGTTCTTGATGGCGTTCTTATACATCTCGTAAAACACGGGGTATTTCATCGGGCGAAGGGTCAGGTTGAATCCGGGATCGAGTAGCATAGTCCTTTATCTCCATGGGCAAGCCGGGAACGATTCTGTTCCCGGGCGTGGTCGCAAAAAAAAGTCAGAGTGTTACGTGCAGGCTTCGCAGGCTTCCGGGTTCTCGAGCGAGCAAGCGATCGCTTCGGTGTCAGTGACCTGGGCTTTCGGTGCCGCCGATTGCGGAGTGATGACGGTTTCGCCTTCGCTCGCCGCGATCGTGACCTTGTTGATGCTGGTCGCGGGGCGCGAGCGGAGGTAATACGTCGTCTTCAATCCCTTCTCCCAAGCGTACATGTACATCGACGAGAGTTTGCCGATCGTCGGGCTCTCGATGAACAAGTTGAGAGATGCGCTTTGATCGATGTAGGCGCCGCGATCGGCCGCCATATCGATGAGCGCGCGCATCGGGAGTTCCCAAGCCGTGCGGAAGATCGAGCGAATATTTGATGGAATATCCTCGATGGCCTGGATCGAACCTTCCGAACGTTTGATCTCGTTTCTGATCTTCTCGTTCCAGAGGCCGAGTTGCTTGAGTTCCTGGATCAAATACTTATTCACCTGAAGGAACTCGCCCGACAGAGTCTCACGCTTGAAGAGGTTCGAAACCATCGGCTCGA
Source organism: Bdellovibrionales bacterium (assembly GCA_005792225.1). GTDB lineage: Bacteria > Bdellovibrionota > Bdellovibrionia > Bdellovibrionales > JAMPXM01 > SXSP01. Next base: position 2,801 of record SXSP01000526.1, read on the forward strand.
TCGACTCGTAGCTCCCGACGATCGAGGCGATCGTCGCCGTCGGAGCGATGGCGATGACGAGTGAGTTGCGAAGGCCTGACTTCATAATCCGGGCACGGAGTGCGTCCCAGCGAGCCGTGTCGGTCGGCTTTACACCCCAGAGGTCAAATTGCAGATGTCCGTCGGCCGCGCGAGTCTCCTTGAACGCCTCGTGCGGACCATATTTCTCCGCGAGTTCGCAGCTCGTCTCGAGGGCGTTGTAGTAGATTTCTTCTTGGATACGGCTGGAGAGATCCATCGCCGCCTTGCTGTCGAAGGGCAGGTGGAGGCGGAAGAACGCATCTTGAAGACCCATGACACCGAGACCGACGGGGCGCCAGCGGTGGTTGGAGCTTCCGGCCTGAGTGATCGGGTAGAAGTTAATGTCGATCACGCGATCGAGGAATTTGAGCGCCGTCTTCACCGTCTTTGCGAGCTTTTCGAAATCAAAAGCGCCATCGGTAATGTGGCGACCTAAGTTCACCGAGCCGAGGTTACAGACCGCGGTCTCTTTGTTGCTCGTGACTTCGAGGATCTCGGTGCAAAGATTCGAAAGGTGAACCGTATTGCCCGGAGTTTTCGTCTGGTTGCACTTGAGGTTCGAGGCGTCTTTGAAGGTCATCCAGCCGTTTCCGGTCTGGGCGAGGGTCTTCATCATGCGGGCGTAAAGATCGCGCGCTTTCACCTGTTTTACGAATTCACCGTTTTTCTCGGCCGCGATGAACGCCGCTTCGAATTCAGGGCCGTAAATGTCGGTGAAATGCGGAACCGCCTTTGGGTCAAACAGCGACCAGAGGCCGTCTTCTTTCACG
>SXSP01000527.1 GCA_005792225.1 Bdellovibrionales bacterium
GTTGATTTTCCGAGTAATCTGGACCGCGACGGATCCGTGATTGATGCCGTGATATGCCTTGAACTTGTTAACGCCCTCGATCTGGACATCAAACTCACCGTTTGCGTCCTGACCGAGAGTAATCACGTCGCCAGGCTTCAGCCCCATGAGCTCCTGAAGCGTGATCTCCGTTTGACCGAGGTCGACGCGCACGTCGACGTCCGTTTCGAGAAGCTGCTGCTGGATGATTCCGCTCCAGAGCTTCTTATCCGTTTGATCCGATTCCACCTGGAAACCGCTCGAGAGTTTTTGTTTGATCGGCTCAATCGTTGAATAAGGAATGACGAGGGTGATGGTGCCGTTCGCGTTCTCGAGCTCGACGTCGAAGGTCGACGCGATGACAACGTCCGTAGGAGGAACGATGCCGACGAACTGCGGGTTGACTTCCGTTCGGACGAAGCTCGCGTCAATCGTCTCGACCGAGAGCCAAGCCTGCTCGAGATCGTCGATCGCGAGCTCGACGACCTTTCTCACGATCGAGAGCTCGATCGGCGTGAAGTCTTTTCCTTCGATCTTGGTGTAAGGACGATCGTCGCCGCCGAAAAAGCTATCGACGAGCGCATAGGCGAGCTTTGACTCGATGACGAGAAGAGCCGAGCCGCGAAGCGCGTTGAAGCGCAAAACCGACATGCATGTCGGCATGGGAAGCGTAGTGATGAATTCACCGAACTTCAAAAAATCCGTGCTCGCATGATTGAGCGCCGCGATTTTTCTGAGCGCGCTTGAGAGCGAAACGCGGAACGAACGCATGAATTTCTCGTAGATGACGTCGAGCTGCGGGAGGCGTCCGCGAATGATCCGATCCTGGCTCGTCAGATCGTAAACGACGACGACGCGATCGTCGGCCGGTGCTCCACCACCCCCACCGCCGCCGCCGGATGCGGCCGCGCCTGAATCTCCCGCGAGCTCCCCTTCGGAAACCGCGGCTAGCAGGGCATCAACTTCGCTTTGCGAAAGAACCTGACTCATGATCTAAACCCCAAAACTCAGTTGAAGATGAACTCAGTGAAGTGAACGCGCTTGATCTTTCCCTTGGTCAGAAAGGCGTTCACGGTGTCGCGGATCTCGTCCCGCAGGAAGTCCTTGCCTTCGGTCGACGAAAGTTGCGCGTACGTCTTGCTCGAGAGAAGAATGATGATGATGTCGCGGATCTGCGGCTTGCGCTTATCGATTTCTTCCGCGATGCGCTCGCCTTCCGTCTCAAGTTCCATGTTTACTTTTAAAACTTTGTTTCCGCGATTTCCGGAGAGGTTCACGAGAAAGGTTTCGAGCGGAATCATTTTGCCGACGAAGTCCTCGGCTTCTTCCGCGTGCTCTTCTCCGTGACCGCCTTCGCCGTGCTCGCCTTCGACCATTCCGGTCGCGGCTTTTTCGACGGCTTTCGCGTTCTCGATATCTTTTTGGCGAGACGAATAGACCATGAATCCGACGCCCGCGACGACCAACATATTAATCAGTACGAGAGCGTAGAGAATGATGGGCTTTCCACCCGATGATCCCTGCCCGCCCTCGGGCGCCGCTGCCTTTGCCTCTTCTGCCACTTCAAGGCCTCCTGCCAAAAAGAAAGTTCCCTCAAGGCTGAAGAGAGCAACAGAAGTGCCAACAGGACGTTAGTGATCAAAGGTGCGAGAAGATGCGGCGTAAGCCCGCGTGCGCAGGCTAACGTCTAGCGTGTCGGTGGTGATTTCATGTGTCGGTTCGTCGGAGTCGAGGTCAGAATCTTGACGGCTTACGACCTGAGCGCACGTCGCGGAAGAGCTTCAGGAGCTCTTGATGTTGTGAGGGTGCTCCGCACGCGACGGACTTCAATCGAGGATTGAAGTCGTGACCTTCCATATCGGTCGCGATCGCGCCCGCTTCCCGCGCGATGACGACACCGGCGGCGGTGTCCCAAGGACTTAGGTTTTTTTCCCAGAAAGCATCGAAGATGCCTTCCGCTACGAAACAAAGGTCGAGAGCCGCGGCTCCCGCTCGACGAATGCCGCGTGAATTTTTGATCGTCGCGTACGTGAACTCAAGTTGTTCGTCGAGGGTGTTATCTGTTTCGAAAAAACCAGTCGCGAAGAGACCGTCGCGAAACTTCGTGCGTGTGCTCACGTGAATGCGTTCGCCGTTGAGGAAAGCACCTCCGCCCTTCACGGCGTGATAGCGCGACCCGAGCTTCGGCGCATCGACGACTCCCATGACGAGCTCGCCGTTGATCTCAAGCCCGATGCTGATGCAAAAGACGGGAAAGCGATGAACGTAGTTCGTCGTGCCGTCGAGAGGATCGATCATCCAGAGCGCTCCCGTCGCTGGCCTCAAGCCCGCATCGACTTGTCCCGACACTCCCGACTCCTCACCGAGGATCGCGTGCTCGGGAAAAGATTTGCGAATCAGATCGACGATGAGTTTCTCGCTCTCTTTGTCGGCTTCGCTGACGAGTCCCGCTTGAAACTTTTCATCGACGTTTTTCAAATTGCCGAAGTAACGATTCAAGATTTGGCTCGCGCCATCGCAAGCTTCGAAAGCGGTTTTTAAGTAGCGATCTAATTCGTATGTCGAGGTCGAGTTCATCTCACGCATGGTGAGCTATCCAAGACTCCCAGACCTAGTAAAGTCAAGGATTTGACACGTTGACCATAATGGCCACGAAACTTACGATGAGAGAGAGCGGTTAATCAGGAAGATCAGCCCAAGGCATGACCTCGCATAGGTCATTTAAGTCACGGAGACAAAAATGAGAAATCAGGTGGGAAGCTCCCGAATGGATACAGTTTTGAAGATGATGTTGATCGCCTTCATTTCGTTATTGGCGTTCTCGTCGGGAGTTTATTTCGGCAAGCAACTGAGTGACAGCGATCATCAGTTGAAAGCGCTCGAAGGCGACTTCAGCAAAACTTCGACGAAGACGGCCGAGCACAAAGAAGAACACGGCGACTCTTCCCACGGCGGCGCTGGTGGCAATCCCGAGGACGCGATCAACGAAGAAGAAGTCGCGGCGATGTCAGAAAAATTCGTGAACGACGAAAAAGAAGAAGGCCACGGCGAAGCTCGCAAGATCGCGTCGGCAGATGCGCATGATGATCACGCGGCTCCCGCGCACGGCGCGAAGAAAGCCGAAGCTAAGCACGAGGCTCCCGCGCACGCGGCTCCGAAAGCCGCGAACTCGCACGGTGAGAAGAAACCCGATCTGAGCGCCGCTCACAAAGCTGCGGCACGGGTGGCTCACAATGCCGCTCCCGCCGAGACACATAAGCCCGCGACCGAAGAAACGCGCGCGCCGAACAGTCTTCCAAAAACCGTGGGAGCGTCGGCCGATGTTGAATTCACGGTTCAAGTCGCTTCTTACCCCACGATGGACGCGGCAAAAGCGAAATCTGACGAGCTTAAACAAAAAGGATTTGTGGCGTTCCCGGTTGAAGCGCAAGTCAACGGCAAGACTTGGTACCGCGTGAGCGTCGGAAGCTTCAAGACTTACAAAGAAGCGACGACGTACCGCGCTCAGTTCTTGAAAGCGACGAATCTCACGACCGCGATCGTTCAAAAGATTCAGCGCTAAAAGCTCCAGCCCGCGTAGAGGCCCGCTCCCAGCAGCGGGTTCGGAGCGTAGGTTTCCGAAACCGAAGCTCTCCCCTCCAGATCGATATTCAATCTCTTCGCAATCAAGAACCTGACACCGCCAGCGAGGGACGCCAGACTGTAAGGCGTCCCCTCGTCACGCGCGGAATCGTTCGCGAAGTTTGTCGTCACCGTATCGTACTGTATGCCGAATCCGAGGGCGCCGTAGGGCTGAGCGATCCACTTATTTCTGAAGATATGTCTCGCCCAGCCGATCCACTCGGTATGCTCACGCTTGATCTGCAAATACGAAACTTGGTTGGATTGCGTGAACCGCGAAAACTCCAAATACAGATCGAGATGACGGAATCGGTATCCACCCCGCAAAGACAGCGGCTGACGAATCTCGTAGTTTCTTCCGTCGGCGTCGTATTCAAATGACATTTGAGTGCCGAGCGACGCGAGCGGTCCCGCGTGGCTTCTCAGCGAAAAAAAGATTCCCACGAATATCAGAAAGACGAAACTTACCTTGCGCACGAGTCCCCCTGGCCAATCGGGTTTGCGGACTCAGCGGTTGCTTGAAAGTTTACGACGGCGGTCGGCGAAAGGAACTCGTTCTTCGCTTGCGCCTCTTCGGCCCGCTCAGCCAGTCGAGGTAAGATTTCGATCAAGGTACGCGCGGCCTCGATTCTCTGCTCGAGGGTCATCTTCGCCCCCAGCTTCTTTGACGTTTGCGCACGAAGAATCCGCGCGTAACGCGAACCAATCTCGTACGCGAGCCCGACGCGATTCTCCTCGTTCTTAAATTGATCACCCTTGAGGACCTGGCGGAGATCATCAGTGGAAATTAACGGCGTCGCCTTGGCCTTCAAAGTCCTTTTACAACGCTCCTGAGGAAGCGAGTGAGCGATGAACTCGTCGTCTCCCGTGTAAACCCAGCCCCAGAAATCCGCAAAGCCTTCATTCATGGCGCGAAGCAAAGTCTCGTTGTAGATTTGCGGGCTGCTCGGCTCCGCGGTCTTTTCGACCGGCTTCAAGCGAGAGAGAACCAACGCATGAAAGATGCGGTGAAAATGCTCGTGAGCGAGGATACCGGCGTTTACGCCGATGGGGAGTTCCGAATCCGAGTACGGCACGAGGAGGAGCGCGTTCAAGCGTCGCTCAAAGAGCGCGTTGTTTCGAACCGTATTTTTCTTTTGCTTGTTCACGACGTTCGCTTCGACACCGATGACGGCCGGCCAATCCACTTGTTGGTCACTTAAGCCCACGGCGAGATTGATCTCACGGAGTCGCTCCATGTGCGCGTGAATGGAAGTCGCTAGGAGCGAGACGTAATCAGCCGGCACCATGACTCCCTCACGAGTGCGGGCGAAGCGGCCGACGGGCTTTGAGCTCTCAATTGTTCCGTTACTCTCGTACGGATCCACGAGGATCTTCGCGTAACTGCCGCCCAGGGTGTGAGGCTGATGGAAGCTCCTGATTTCAACTTTTTGCAGACGGTAGTCGCCGTTCTCGTCCGGAAACGGGATCTGAAACACCCTCGTCGTGCCCGAATCGAGTCCGCTGATCGGAGCGCACGCGGGCATCCAAACGAAAACCATCCCCAGAACGAATACCGTGAGGCCCCACGCTCGAACCGGGCCTTTAAGGGTTTTCCGCAATGGGAGTGATGAGAGCTTCACAAATACGTCCTACTGAATTAGATTTCCCAAGCCGCCGTTTTACAGCCTTGGAACAACCGAAACAAGACTAGCAAGAACCGAGCACGAGCGCCCGGGAGCGCCTAAAAGCCACCAGACGAGGGGATCAAACGTGAGTCATGTCGATGCAGTAGCCGATTTTGAAACCCTTACCAAAACACTCAATCCGCCTCAACAGGACGCTGTCGAAACTCTATCCGGCCCTCTCCTGATTTTGGCAGGGGCCGGCTCCGGAAAAACACGGGTTCTCACGTTCCGCACCGCGAACCTGATTGCGCGCGGCCTGGCGTCACCAAACGAAATTCTCGCGGTAACGTTCACAAATAAAGCCGCAAAAGAAATGGAAAGCCGGATCGTTCAGCTCCTCCGCAAAGTCGGCGTCCCAGTTTACGAAAAACTTTGGATCAGCACGTTCCACTCGATCTGCGCGCGGATTTTGAGAGAGCACATTCACCTTCTCGATTACAAACCTTTCTTCGGAATCTACGACACCTCCGATCAACTCTCGATGATCAAGAAGGTTCTCTCGGTCCTCAATATTGACGAAAAGACTCATCCCGCGAAGGGCTTCGCCGCGCGCATCAACAATGCGAAAACCGAGGCGATGTCGCCCGATGACGTCAAACGCAAACCCCGTATGATGGACGATCGTTCTCTCGCGGTCTACACGAAGTACGAGGAGGAGATGAAACGCTCCAACTCCCTCGACTTCGGCGATCTGCTGATGAAGACGTATCAACTTTTCTGCGACTACCCGGCGGTTCTCGAGGCCTACCAACGGAAATTTAAGTTCATCATGGTCGACGAGTACCA
>SXSP01000528.1 GCA_005792225.1 Bdellovibrionales bacterium
GAACCCAGGCCAATGCCGATCAACGAAAGGAGATCGACGAGGGCGACTCGAAAGACGAATCCCTCGGGGAGCTGACTTCCGAAGAAAACCGGAGCCGCGGCCGCCGAAGCTTGAACCCATAATGTCGCGATCACGATCGCGAGCGCCATGAGGATCATCACTTGAAGCACGTAAAGACCGCCGGTCTTCAACCGACTTGCGCCGTTGACGAGGAAGATCGCGGCGTTTTTCAACCTGTCCTGAAGGAAGATCTGCAAAATGTAGAATGCTCCCGCCCACGAGAGCGCGAAAACGATCATGATGACCGCGCCAAGATAGAGACCGAAGAAGCGAAAAAATCGATCAAAACCGCGGGTGGTGTCGTCGGGCGTCCTTAAAAAAATGTCTGGATCCTGAAGCGAGGCTTTCACGCGAGCCGAGGCCGTTTCAACCGTAAGACCGGCAGGGAGCTCGAGGTAAAGTCTGTGAAAAACTTGTGCGCCGAACTGCGTGAGCTTCGTATCGGCCACGTATTTGAGACCGATGTAGAGGCGCGGAGCGATGCCGATCGCTCGACCCGACCCCGGAGCCTCTTCGATCTGAGCGTCGATTCGGAAATCCGCCTGACCGATTCGAATCGACTCACCAACCTTTAAACCGAGTTGAGCGAGAACTTCGGGATACGCCCAGGCGATGCGCTCGTTGGAAAGTGCCGCGGCGTTTTCAACTTTCTGACCCTTTAACTTGAATTCACCGATGAGGGGAAAGGTCGCTTCCTCCGCTTTGACTTCAACGAGAGTCGCATTCACCGGCCCTCGCGCCATCGTGACGAACTCGGTTTCGCGCACCATGCGAATCGGCTGCAAGACCGTTTGCACCGCCTCGATTTCCTCGGGCTTAAACGGGCGCATCGCACTCACCGCGAGGTCGGCTGAGAGCATCTGTCTCGAACGTTCCGACAAATAAGAATCAACCGACGTGCGAAGCGAGCCCGCAAAGAGCGGTCCAATCATTCCGATCGAGAGAATAAAGAGCACCGTCAGGAGTTTTCGGCCTGAGTGCCGGAGTTCGCGCAGGGAGAGTTGAACGATCATTCGGAAGACCTCAACCGAAGGCTGCGGGGCGCTCGGTTCCGAGCACTCCGGAGTCCATGTAAAGGAGACGACCGCATCGTTCGGCGACTTTTGGATCGTGGGTCGCCATCACGAGCGCAAGCTTCTCGGTCTCCGCGAGTTTGAAAATCAAGTCGATCACGTCGCGACCGGTTTTCACATCGAGGCTTCCGGTCGGTTCATCCGCGAGCAAGATCTCGGGCCGCATCACGAGAACGCGCGCGATCGCGACTCTCTGACATTCACCGCGACTCATCGTATCGGGAAAGTGATCCGCCCGGTGGCCGAGACCGACTTTCTCGAGCATCTCGCGCGCTCGAGCGTCGGGATCGGCGACTCGATTTAGGTCTAGAGGCAAACGTACATTCTCAAATGCGGTCAGATGATCGAGAAGATGAAACTGCTGAAACACGATGCCGATGTGCCGTGCGCGAAAGGCATTGAGATCCCGATCGCTAAACTGCGCAAGTTTTTTCGATAGGATCTCGATCTCGCCAGAACTGGGAGCATCCAGACCCGCGAGGAGCGAAATGAACGTTGATTTCCCGCAACCGGAGCGACCCATGATCGCCACCGTCTCCGGTTTATCAACCGTGAGCGAGACTCCCTTTAAGATCTCGAGTTTCTCCGGGTTTCCATCGGGACCTACTTGCTCAAAAGCTTTACGGACATTTTCGGCTTTGAGGATCACAGGAGTTTCTCCAGTTCACGTGCGACATTCTTCGCGATGACTTCATTACCCTTGGCGTTGGGATGTTTTCCATCCGATTGGTTTAGACCTTTGTCGAGAGCAACCCCTTCGAGAAGAAACGGCATGAACGCGACTTTCTTCTCTTGCGCGAGCTCCTTGAAGACTTGCTGAAAAGCTCTAGTGTAATCCGCTCCCAAGTTTTCGAAGACACGCATGCCGGCGAGGAGAACCTTAACTTTGTTTTCCTTCGCGAGATCGATGGCCTGCGCGAGATTCTTCTTCACGACTTCAACCGGAGTTCCCTTGAGACCGTCGTTCGCTCCGAGAGCCAAGACCAATATTTCTGGTTTGGTTTTAAGGAACCAGCGAACGCGCTTGTCAGCCTCCGCGGTGACACTTCCGCTGATGCCGCCGTTGATGATCTTCACTTTATGACCTTTGGCGGTTAGGATTTCGCCGACTCGCTCCGGAAACGCTTCTTCCTTTTTAACGCCGTAACCAGCGGTGATTGAGTCACCGATGAAGAGAATGACGCGTTCGCTCGATTGCGCGAGCGCGTGCGACGGAAAAGTTGAAAGCAGAATGAGAAAACTGGCGGTAACTAAAGCGATCAAACGCGACATCCGAAACAGCCTATGTTCGAAGTGAACAGGTGTCAGGATATTTTTGGGTGGTAATTCTACGCATCGCACGTATGATGACGACGTAGAAGTAAATGTGGAGGAATGAATGTCTGAAATCCCCGCCAACCCCGGCCGCGGCCGTCCTATTTGGCACAATATCATCTTCATGTCGGTCACTCCTGTGTTAGCCGCGATCTTAGTTCCGCTGCACATCTATTACTACGGAAACTCTTGGGGCCTCTGGGCCATGTTCGCCGTTTTCTTCGCCGTCAACAACATGACGATCACGAGCGGCTACCACCGTTACTTCTCGCATCTGAGCTACGAAGCACATCCGCTCGTTCAGTTCTTCTACATCTTCATCGGCGCGGGCGCGTTCCAAGGCACCGTGCTTCAGTGGTGCACGGATCATCGTCGGCATCACCGCAAAGTGGACGGTGTTGAAGATCCATATTCGATCAACAAAGGCTTCTGGTATGCCCACATGACGTGGATGTTTCACGTCGATCCGCACGCGGGTCCTTACCCAAAAGATCTCACGTCGAATCGCCTGATCATGTTCCAACACAACTATTATGTTTGGATCGCGGCCTTCATGGGCTTTATCATGCCCGGCCTGATCGCTTGGGCGTTGGGCTTGAGCTTCTGGGGCGGAGTCCTCATCCCAGGACTCTTGAGGATCGTCCTGACCCAACACTCAACTTTCCTGATCAACTCGGCCGCACACTGCTTCGGTAAACAAACTTATACCGATAAACACTCGGCTCGCGATTCGTTGATCATGGCGTTTCTGACCTTCGGCGAGGGCTATCATAATTTCCACCACTCGTTCCAGCTCGACTACCGGAATGGCACCCGTTGGTTCCACTGGGATCCGACAAAATGGTGGATCAAAGGCCTCTCGCTCGTAGGCCTAGCGACGAAGTTGAAAGAGGCTCCCCGTGAGGAAATTCTGAAAGCGCGCCTCGCGATGGAAGAACGTCAGATGATCTCGACGGGCGCATGCGCGACCCGCACGGCCCAACTGAAGCAGCAGATCGTGGAAGCTCAAAACAAATTGAAAGCTCTCCGGATCTCTTACCTGAATGCGAAACGCGATCTTTCGCTCAAGAGCGACGAGGTGAAACGCAAAATGCGCCTCGACATGCGCCTAGCGAAGCTCGAGTTCAAAACCGCCTATGGACAATGGCGCGCGTTCCGCCGCCAGTGGAAGCGCTCAACGGCAGCGGCTAGCTAATCAGGCTCAAAATGGGGAAGAACACGGCACGTTGGGTAGCATACGTCCTCGGCCTCGCTCTTCCCCTTTTCGTTCTCTCTCTCACCGCGGTTCATATTCTCTACCGCATCAACGTTCGACCCTACCTCGAATTCGCGCGCGACTCGCAAGCTAAGAATCTCCAGGCGTACCTGGAGGACATCAACTATCTCTCACGCTTCGAACTCCTCCGCCCCCGAACTCAAGGAACCACCGACGCCGGCACGGTTCTCAACGCCAAAGTTTTTTGGGCACCGAAGCCCGAGGATTTCCGCCTCACTCACCCGGGAGCTGCTAAACCCATCGTCCCTCCGCCCATCCGCGAGGAACTGCTCAGGCTGCGCTATGAATGGATGGAAAAGAGCTTTAAAGCCCGCCGGATGAAAGCCGACCTGAGCTTCTTCGATCATCTGCGCAACTTCGATCACTGGAACATCGAAATAGGAAGCCCCATCGAGGATCTCACGAAGGCGCACCTTTTCATTCCGCCCGTGCGTCTCCCGATTCCCGAAGTATCCGATCTTCTCGCGGCAGCGAAGCTCCGCCTCATGCAGGGAGATATAAACAAGGATTCATTAAAAGCATTGAGCGACGTTCGCGAGCTCGCGCGCCTCCTCCTTACGACCGAGAGCATGCAGATGGTTTTGGCGGGCCTCGCGATTCTCGATGAAGAAAGAATGGCTTACCGTCACTTCGTCGATAAGGGTGTCCTCGAGAGTACGGCCTGGAGCCCGGTTGACCGTAATATCACCCGCCGCGCCCGCCGAGCGATCCTCGCAACACGCGAATTCCTTCATCTCTGGACACCGGAAGCTTCAATCAAAGAAATCTTCTTGGGTGTCAATCTTCCGCCCGGCTTTTGCGCGGCCGCAAACGAGGCGTTTCCCATCAACTATTCGCTCCGTCCTTTGCTCGAGCCGCGTCTGATCTTCGAACTGAGTTTGCGAAACGAATATAAAGTCATCGATTCGGTTTTCGAGCGCGCGCAATCAGGCTGTCGATTGCGGTATCTGAAGGGCCTCGCCGAGGCCGACGCATTTGACATCGACATACCAGCACCGCTCGTCTTAAGCCGAATTCCTTACTCGCGCAAAGTTTTCGCCCTCCGCCTGAGCGTTCTGAACTTTGGCGGCTTTGACGCTTACAAATGAGGAACTCCGGCAAAAGGCCGAGCATCAATCGGGATATCGAGAGTAAAAGTCGTTCCCCGTTCGGGCGCACTGTCGACACCGATGCTCCCCCCGTGAGCTTCCGCGATCGATCTCACAAATGCTAACCCCACCCCACGAGGACGCGTGAAGACCTGAAAGAGCATCTCCTGCTCCTCAGCCGGAATTGAAGTTTCCTCGCCGTGAATGCGAACGATAAATCGACCGTCGATTTGATCCATCAAAATGCGGATGACGGTCCCATCGCCCCCGTGCTCAAACGAATTCTGGATGATGCCCCTCAATGCGCGCCGGAGATGTTCCTCACTCCAGTATCCACGAACACCTTTGCCAAAAATTTTCACGCGCTTTCGTTGGTCCCCAGGGAGCTCCTGAATCACTCGCGCTAGAAGTTGATCGAAATCGTGCTCACGCATGTCGAGTTCCGGCCCCACTCCCAGCATGACTCGCGCCGAATCCAAGAGCTGATCGATCAACTGCTCGGCACGCCGCGAATGAAGCACGATCATTTGCGCCATCTCTCGAATCTCCGCACGCTCACCCGACTCCGGCAAACGTTCGACAACCTTATTGATCACATCCGTGCAGATCTGAATCGCGCCCACGGGATTGCGCAAATCGTGGGTCAACGTCGCGACGAATTGCTCGCGCAGTTGACCCTGTATGAGAAGATACGACGTCAGCGAATCCCGAATTGCCGCATCAAAAGAAAGTACAACGACTCGGTACTCATCTGGCGTCATCACAGTCGACCGCGCCAAGGTATCGAGAATCACCGCGCGCAAAATCTGGTATTCGCATATGACCTGAGCAGGATCAAACGCCGTGAGCCGTGCTCGTTCATTGCCGTGCTCTTCCGCGATATTGTTTCCTTCCGTCGCGGTCGTCCTCGAATGCTCCGGCGATAGCGCCTCCACGAGATGGTCCAAGAAAGTCGGAAGTGTGTTGATGAGGATCGGCCGCTCCAAATTCCGCGCGCTCGAGATCTCCGCCCGAGTTCGCTTCATCCATTCCGCGAGAATCGCATCGCGAGAGTCTGCGAGAACCTCGGCCGCCAGCGGGCGCTTTTGGCTTCCCGATTTCCGAATATGACGCACGTTTTGATCTAAAGTGTTTTCCATGAGCCATCTTTACCCCACTCGCGCACGATTGCCGGCACGGAGATGATGAGTTTCGGTGAAGAGCTCTACGCAGAGACAAAATGGCAGCTCTGTCGAGAAGTTGAACAGCTGGACATCGCTACAAAACCTTAACACCCCGGCACAACGCTTGCTCTACCCACCCGCAAACCACCCATACCCGAAACGGAGTTTCGAATGAAAAACGTTCTCGCCTTCGCTCTTACAGTTCTCACGATGTCTTCAGCCTTCGCACAACAACTTCAACAGCCCGATATCCGTGAGCGCCAGCGCGAAACAGGCGCCTTCAGCGTGATCGAAGACTCCGTCGGTCAGTGCTCCGCATCGAGTATTCTCCCGATGCTGGATCTCCTCGGTAACGCCACCGCAAAATCTGAATTCGACTACGTCGTCTGCAAAGAAATCGAAACATATCAAGTCGCGGTTTCGGGCAAGTTCTGGAACACAAACGAAGCCCCCATCGCCGGCTCCGAAAAGAAATCTTACGTTCTCGAACGCAAAAAAGGTGGCTTGAGCCAAGTCGTTTACGGTCAGCTCGTGAACCCGAACGACCCCCAATCGGGACGCCAAGTTGACATGTTCCAATTCATGCAAGCTTCAAACGCCGTTCGCACCGCTTGCACGGCTCAACGCTCGGCTCTCTCGCAAAGCCAACGTCCTAAGTCGCAAACACCTTGCGCGAACCAAGTTCTCCGCTAATTCATGATCCGCGCCTTCCGCCTTCTCAGTTTGCTGATCCTGGTCGCGGCCGCATCCGTGTGCCGCGCCTCCACCTACTGGGACGGCGGAACCGTTTCCGAACTCCAAACCCTGCTGATGAAAACCGCGCAGGGAAATCGCCAACTCCAAAACCACGTCGTCGAGAACCTCATCGGCGGCCGCTGCGCCTACAACCTCGGCTCCCGATATCAGTCCGAGTGCGTCCGCGCGGGCTTTCTCGTGATCAAAACCCTCAAAGCTCGCCCGGTCACCTTCGAACATCCCTCCAGCGGCGTGCGCATGACCCTACCATCTGTTTTTGTTTATGACCTCGTCGCGATCCTCGAAGATCCTCGAGCCCAAATCTTTTTCAGCAACTGGAAAAACGCCGTCCAAATGGCCGCACTCGGCGTTCAGGAAGCCAATCTCTACGACACGATCCTCGCCCTCCTCGGCGGCGATCAAAACGAGGCCATCCGCTGGATGGGCGCACTCTTCCAAGACGTGAGCTACGCACGCGTCCAAATCCAGTGGCTCAAAGCCAATCTGAAAGAGCCGAGCGACACCCTCATCGCCGCGGTAAAAGCCTACGAAGAGCTCATTCTCCAACTCATCGACATCGACGCCGGCCGCTACCGCACGATCTCCGGAGTCAAAAGATTTCCACCCTTCATCGAAGCTCTCCCCCGCGCATCTCACACCGGCCGCTTGTACCACTTCTATGTTCCGGCACTCCTCGCATCGCGCCTCCGCGCCCAAGGAGTCTCCGCCCCCGTGAGCGCCTTCTCCGCCTACATGCTGACCTACATCTACGAAGCCATGGGAATGGGCAACCCCATCGCCCGCATTTTGACAGAACCTAAATCCCTCTCCACGAACGCCGCCCGCGACTCCTACGCCGCCTACCGCGCAGCCCTCTGGGCCTCCGGCCTCGACACGCGCGCCATGTCCCCCACCGAATACGCCTCGAAAGTCGCAGCCTCGCCGTCCTCCGGACTCGCCGAGATTGCTCGTCGTTTGACCGCAGACTGATTGCGACTGATCGCAGACTGCCTCACGGCCGTCGAGCCCGCTTCCAACCTACAGTCTGTAACCAACTTCGCGCCGGCACCAATCCAACTGAAATCTGAAAAAGCCAATCCGGCCTTCGAGGAGTTTGGAATCCCGCAATCAACAACGCAATCTCCGTGAACTCGAAGATCGACGAAAAAACATCCGCAAACGCACGCTGTCCCGTATGCTTCGCATGATTAAAAAGAACATACCGAAGCGCATTCCGAACTTCCCCGGGCGATCGCAACGCATGCAGGTGATACCTCGAGCGAAACACCCGCCCAAAATACCCATAGATTTTCCTGAGCGCCCAAACGATCGAGGCCTCAAGGCTCGCCACCCCTCTCGCGAGGGCATCATTGTCGTCCGCCTCCCCAATGAGATGCAGATGATTCGCCTCAACGGCGAACTGCTGAACCCTCAATCCTTTTTCATTCGCCCGCCGAAGCGCCCGATGAAAGCTCCTCAAAAAACTCTTCGTCCGCAAATTCGGCAACCCATGATGAAGTTTGACGTTCAAGTGAATCGGCGTCCGTTCATCAACTCGCGCCCGCGCGACATGCGGAAGCTCGTGCTTCACCGACTTCTTCCGGCCCGCACCCTTCCTCTTTCCACCATGCGATTTGATTTCAAAAGAAAGCTGCTTCGCCATCCCACCCCTTCTACGAAACCCCACAACCCAAAACAACCTTCAATGCACACCACAACAAAAGTTTCGTCCGTGTGATTTACTTTTGTTTACTGCTTTGCAGAGGCGTTGTGCGCGAAATTTTTGGGCTTTGTAAATGATAGAGGACGTTTGATGCGAGGGCTTGATTCGGCAGCTTACTACTGCGTTCGGGCGCGGGGGTTGAGTGCTGATTCGGCGACCTACTTAGCCGCGCGGTACGGAGTCTGGCGCGAGAGGTGCGATCTTGATTCGGCAGCTTACTCAGCCGCGCCGTACGGAGCCTCGCGCGAGGCACGCAATCTTGATTCGGCGACCTACTCTAC
>SXSP01000529.1 GCA_005792225.1 Bdellovibrionales bacterium
CAGCCCAAATGGACCAGGGACCGAAGAAAGAGCGACATGAAGAGCCCGACCCTTGTCGGCTCCACTCGGCCGCCTCGGTCGCGCTCGGAGGCTTCTGCCCCGTCAGACTCGCAAGCGCATCGAGAGAAGCCATAGTCAAAGCCGCAAAACTTGATGCAGAGGAAGCTAAGCCGCAATCCGACGGAAAGTCATTGGCCGAGCGAACTATGAAAGCTCCCGCATAACCGTAATGATCTTTCAGTCGGGAGAGATGCGCCAAAAACCGCGCGATACCTTTGTCAGAAAGTTTGAGCAACGGCAGATCGCGGCCTTCAAAGTGGCGCAGAGGTTCCCAACGGTCCTGATCCGCCGTCGACGTTTCGATTTCAACCAGGCTGCGAAGATGAGGGAGTGTGTACGAGAGGGATGTATTCGTCGGCCGATTTTTTGAGGAGTCCGTCTTGCCCATGTATTTGATGAGCGCGATGTTCGAGGGCGCGACGGCCTTCCACTTCTTCGTTGACGACACTCTTCCTCCGGACTGTTCAAGACTCGAAACGAATCCCTAAATCGAGATGATTGAGACCACCGCAAATCTCAAGACCACTCTCGCGGGCCCATGACTCACAGGCCGTCGTGGCACTTCGATCGTGCAGGACCAAAACGACGTCGGCCCCCATGGCGCCGCAACCCTTTGCCGTTCGCACCCAAGACTCGCGCTTCAAGGCCGAGAGGATTTCGAGTGTGTGGCTCGCCGTTCGGCCGCTTTCGACGAGCGCCGACGCGAATCGCGCCACCGCACCCGTCAGAAGGTCCTCGTCGTTGGTTTCGAAGGCAGTTGTAGCTTCGCCGACACTCGCCCGCAACACGTCTTGCGGAGCAGCTTGATGCCGCTTCAGATGTTCATGAGTCGCGAGCTTCGATCCGGTTCGCAAAAGCGTAAACGAGAGTTGGGGAAAGCCCCATTCAAGGCGCCTCGCCTTGAACTCGCGGCCGTCAAACCATGTGACGCCGCCACAGAACTGAGCGACAACGTCGGCACCCGACGGCGCCACACCTTCACCACTCCAAGCACACTGACGGTATTCTTCAAGGAGCGACGACCAGTCGTGACTGAGACCATTTTTTAAAGCGTAGACGAGAGCCCATTGCGCACTCGATGCTCCCAGCCCCCCCGCTCCGAGGTGAGGGTCCTGAAAGCTAATCTTGTAATCACGAAAGTCCCGTTCGTTTCGGGCCAAGAATTTTCCCGCCGGACTTAGGGGAGCGAAAGGGTGAGACGCCTCTCGGATCAGAGCT
Source organism: Bdellovibrionales bacterium (assembly GCA_005792225.1). GTDB lineage: Bacteria > Bdellovibrionota > Bdellovibrionia > Bdellovibrionales > JAMPXM01 > SXSP01. The sequence goes on from SXSP01000529.1 coordinate 1,279, forward strand.
GGAATGGGACCCTCATCGAAACTGTTGACGAGTTCAGCCGTAAGCGCAAAACGGGGTTTCGTTGTCACGAGAATCGAAGGTCCACCGACCAGCGCTAGGTACTCACCAATCAGAAACGTCTTACCTGGAGCCGAGAGTACCTTCGCCATAAGTCAAAGATTGCCCTGCGCGGAAACTCCCGCCGCCGCACGGATTTCGCGCAAAACTTCGACCGCGTTGTTCAGCGAAATCCGCTTTGTGAGAAGCAAAATTTCTTCGAGCCGTTTCTGAACGAGCGGAGCCTCTTTCTCGAGGGCACCCGCGCCCAACGTGAGATTCTTGATGTGGAGTTTCATATGACCTTCGATGATACCCACCGTTGTGAGCGCCTTCAAAGCGCCGAGGTTCTGCACGAGCCCCACCGCCGCGCAAATTCGCGAGAGATGAGCCGCACTATCGACATCGAGGATCTTCAGGCAAATCTGCGCCGTCGGATGAAGCTTCGTCACGCCACCCACGGTGCCGACGACGATCGGAGCTTCGAAAACACCGACGAGGTTTTTGCCTTCCATTTTCCAGCGGGTGATCGAACGGTACTGACCGTCGCGTGAGGCGTAGGCATGAATGCCGGCCTCGACCGCGCGCCAATCGTTTCCGGTCGCGATGAGGATGGGGTCGATACCGTTGAGAACACCCTTGTTATTCGTCGCCGCACGATACGGATCCTGGCAGGCGAAGAGCGAAGCTTCTTCGATCTTACGGCCGAGCTCAGGCTCGACATCGCGAATGACAACTTTCGCGCGCGTCAGTTTCGTGTCAACGAGGTTCGAGAGAATGCACATCGTGACGGTTTCACCCGTCTCGCGCTCGACGGGACCTTTCAGGTATTCGCAAACCTGATTGATGATGTTGGCGCCCATGGCGTCGCAAGGATCCGCGAGAACGTGAATGACGGCCATCGAGCCGCCACCGGCTTCTTCCCCGCGCGGAACTTCGCGCACTTGAATATCGCGAACTCCACCGCCGCGAGCGACGAGGCCGTGAGCGACATCGCGATTTGCCAGTTCGATCCACTCGGTTCTCTTGGCGAGAACGGCTTCAACGAAGGCATTGTAACTTTTCACCTTGGCGATCTGAATTTGACCGATCACGAGATTGCCGACCGACTCGGTTGAGATCTCGCCGACCTCGCGAACCCACTTCGCGGTTTTGCTCGCGGCCGCGATGATCGAAGTCTCTTCGACCGCCATCGGAATCACGAAGTCGCGACCGTCGACCCGGAAATTCGTCGCAACCCCCAACGGAAGCTGAAAATAACCGAGGACGTTTTCGATGAACTTCTCGGCGAGATCCGGAGTTTTGATGCCGCCCGAGCGGAAGAACTGGACGTCGTCTTTTTCGAGCGCGCCCATTTCCATCAGGCGCTCAAAGCGTTCTTCGCGCGAAAGCTTCGAGAAGCCCTTGAAGAGGTCACCAACCTCAACTTCAACAACTTTGTTTACTGACGTCGCCATACTCTCTTCTCCTGCAGCTCAGCGATGTTCCTCGAGCCCGTACAAAACAGAGCGATTTTCAGTTCGAGCTCCAGTTGGCCCATGCGCAAATCTAGAGCTTCCTCGCCGCCCAACGCGGCTTCGATGATCGGTTTCGCGAGACCCACCATCTTCGCGCCCATTGCGAGAAGCTTGGCCGCATCGAGTCCGCTTCTCACTCCGCCCGAAGCCCATACCTCGTAGTCAGACCGAACCGCCAAGGCAGCTTCGAGCGATTCGACGGTGCCGATACCCCAATCGCGGAACGTCTCGGCCACCGCGTTGAGCTTCGCACCCGGCTTTGATCTTCCGCCTTCAATGCGGCCCCAGTGTGTTCCGCCAAAACCGCTCACGTCGACTGCGCCTACACCAATTCCGTTTAGGCGCTTCAAAGTCGCACCTGAGAACCCGCAACCCGTTTCCTTCACGATCACGGGACGACCGAGAGTCTTCGCGAGATTCTCGAGCGCCTCGAGTCCGCCCCGGAAGTGCGGCGTACCCTCGGGCTGCATGCACTCCTGAAGCGGATTCGTGTGAACGATCATGGCTGTTGCATCAAGAGTATCCACCAAACGCCGAATGTCTTCCACCTTCGTGCGGATCAGTTGCGCGACGCCTATGTTACCAAAGAATTTTACCTTCGGGCACGCTTTACGAATTTTCGACCACTCAAGGTCTGCCGTTGAATCCGTAAGCTGCCGTCTCTGCGAGCCGACGCCCATCGCCCAGTTCCGCTTTTCGCAAACTCGAGCCATCGTGAGGTTGAGATCTACACTCCCCGCGTGACCCGCGGTCATTGAGCTTATAAACAAGGGCGATATTGGCGAGTCGGAAAAGAGTCGCTGCTCTATTTGAACTTCGTTGAAATCAATTTCCGGAAACGCTTCGTGAATGAGTTCGATCGAATGGAGTCCCGAACCGCCGGTTGCCTGCATGCGCTCCTCGAGCGCGAGTCGAATATGATCGGCCTTGCGGCTTTCGAAGAGCTCAGGATTTTCGCCGGTGATCGCCATTCGTTTCCTATTCGGAAGGGCCTCCGCGTGGAGGCGGGATCAAAAAACTAAAAGGGCTGCCAGCTGAGTATCGGGATCTTTTCGTGATCCGTCTACCAACCGCAGCCCCTTTCGCCGCTTCAGTTTGCGAAAGCGTGGTTACGCCGCCGCAACCTTTTGGCAAAGCGCCGAGAAACCAGCCGCATCAGTGACTGCGAGGTCCGCGAGAACCTTGCGATCGAACTCCATGCCGGACTTGTTCAAAGCGTTGATGAGTTCAGAATAAGTTGTGCCGTTCAAGCGAGCCGCAGCGTTGATACGCTG
>SXSP01000530.1 GCA_005792225.1 Bdellovibrionales bacterium
CCCTGGTCCATTTGGGCTGAATCTTCGGCTCGTGCGGTGCCCGAACTTGGTCACGAGGGACTGTTACACCAGGTGATCGTGGTCGACGAGGAAGTGAAAGGCGTTTCGAGCTCGCAGGCGCATTCGCGCGTCACTTCGAGTCTCCTCTTTCATGGGCGCCCTGAGCGAGCCGAAGAGCGCGTACGAGCGCTGATGACGGCGCTTAAACAAAATGAATGGAGAGAGGCGTTTGAGATTTCCTGGGCAGAGTTCTGGGATATGCACGCACTCTTTGAGACTTCGCGTCCTTCATTCGGATATATGACCGGTGGCTCAGTTGAAGCACTGCGCGTGAGCCGCGCCAAAACATGGGATCGCGTGGGAGATGGCCCGATCGTCACGATGGATGCGGGTCCCAACATTCATCTTCTCTACCGTCCTGAAACTGTTCATCTCGCAAATGATGTTTACGTCGCGCTGAAGGATCGATTCAAGGTTATCTCGAATGTCGAGGGTCAGCGATGACATCGATGGAGACGATCGTCTACGGGAAGTGGATCCTCGCGGGCGAACACGCGGTTCTCAGGGGTTCGCCCGCGCTCGTGTTTCCCGTCTTCGCGAAGGCGCTTCGTCTGCGCTACATGAACAACAGCGAACCCCTCTCGGTGGAGTTTGAAGGGGAGCATGGTGCTGAACTCCGGCTTCTCTTTTGGGGCGTGATCGAAAAAGCTTTCGAGATGACGGGCCACGAGCGGCAAGAGGCGCGCGGAAAATTCGTGATCTCAAGTTCCATTCCCGTGGGTGCGGGTCTCGGTGCATCGGCGACCTTGTGCGTTGCCGTCGGGCGCTGGTTTCATGCTCGCGGCTGGGTGGGGGAGGCGGAGCTTCCGGAATTCTGTCGGCAGTTAGAAAATCTCTTCCATGGGGAATCGAGCGGCGTCGATATCGCGGTCGCCCTCTCGGCGCGAGGACTCCACTACGAGCGAAACGGCACGCGGCGAGCGATCCAGCCACTCTGGACGCCGCAATGGTACATCTCCTATTCCGGTAAGCGCGGAGTCACCTCCGAGTGCGTGGCGCGCGTGAAATCGCTTTGGCAGTCAGACGCCTCGCTCGGCGAAAAAATTGACCGTGACATGCACGACGCCGTTTTGATGGCGGAGCGCTCTCTGCTCTCACCGTATTCCGAGGAAGCTTTCGATGAACTCGCCGAATCGATCAACAAGGCGAGAACTTGCTTTGAGCACTGGGGCTTGGCGAGCGGCGAGATGGGTCAGCATCTGCAGTGGCTTCTCAACCATGGTGCATACGCCGTGAAACCCACGGGGTCTGGTGATGGTGGCTACGCCCTAAGTCTGTGGAGAAAGACTCCTCCGGTCGACGTCCTTGCGAGTTTGGTGCCGATCGCACGATAATAGTGTCTATGACACTCTCAAGCTCGGCCAGCGTGAAATTCATCTTCGCGACCATTCTCCTCGACAGCGTGGGTTTAGGTCTTATCATTCCGATTTTGCCGGATTTAATCCGGAGATTTTCCTCGGATCCCGTTTTTATTTCGCAGTACTACGGCTACTTCATTTCGTCATATGCACTGATTCAATTTCTCGCGTCGCCCGTCTTGGGATCAATTTCGGATCGGTTCGGGCGCAGGCCGGTTTTGCTGACGTCACTCTTCGGTGCGGGCGCCGACTATCTCGTTATGGCGTATGCTCCGAATCTTGCAATCCTCTTTATTGGTCGAATCATTTCGGGTCTCACGGGCGCGAGCCACACGGTGGCATCGGCCTACATGGCCGACATCAGCGACGATTCAAATCGGTCGGCGAACTTCGGGATGATCGGTGCGGCCTTCGGAATCGGATTCATTATCGGGCCGTTGCTCGGAGGACTTCTGGCAACGATCGGTCCGCATGCGTGTTTCATCGCGGCGGCCGCGATGAACTTGGCGAATTTTCTCTTCGGTCTCTTCGTTTTGCCTGAGTCGCTCGCTCCCGAGAAACGTCGTCATATTGAATTGACGAGGCTGAATCCGTTCGCGTCGCTCTCGATCGCTTTCAAGTCGTCAGCGATCTTGCCGCTGATTTGGGTCTTCGTGGTTTTCGTCTTTGCGGGACAAGTTCATCCGAGTACGTGGACTCTCTACACGCAGGCGAAATTCGGCTGGGATGCCTTGCACGTCGGGATCTCATTCGCCGTCGTCGGTCTCGCGATCGCGTTCGTTCAGGGTGGACTGACGCGAATTCTGATTCCGAAGATGGGGGAGTCGAGGGCGCTTTTTTACGGCCTCGTGGTCAACGCTTTAAGTTTTGCGGGCTTCGCCTTCGCGCCCTACGGGTGGGTGATGTACGTTGTCTTGGTTCCTTCGGCCCTTGCAGGAATTGCCGGGCCCGCGATTCAATCCATGATTTCGCGTGAGGTACCAGCGAATGAACAAGGGGAGCTCCAGGGTACACTGATGAGTCTCGCGAGTCTCACGGCTGCCATTGGTCCCATTGTTTACACGTCGCTATTTGCGCATTTCACGTCGAGTGAGGCGCCGGTTCAGTTTCCCGGCGCCCCGTATTTAGGAGCCGCGGTGATCGTTCTCGTCTCGATCCTCATCTTGATCCAATCACGCGGGCTCAAGAGTTTGATCAAGTAGTATTATTTATTCAGTTTCGAGCAGGCTTCGTAGCGAGCCTTGAGTTCAGGCTTTACGTTCGGATTTTTAGCGTATTTCGCGCACTCTTCGGCAGTGACCTTCACGTCATCGGCGTCAGTCGTCGAGCCGGAAGTGGATGTCTCCACGCCTTGAGCTTCGCGGAGGTCCTTGCCTGCGCTCTGGATGTCATCGGCGGCTTCTTCCTTCGCTTCATTTACATCCTTCACGGCGTTCATCTGCGCATCGCGGATGTCCTTGGCCGCTTCAGTTTGCGTGTTCTGGAGCTCCGCGCGTTTTTCCGCCGCCTGCTCACGGTTCGAATCGCAACCTGTCATGAGCCCGACGACCGCGAATGTTGCTACCAATAAACCAAGTTTCATAGGTACCTCCTGTGGTTTCCTAGCAGCCATATTAACGGTGTTTAGGTCACGAAAACGTCCTCGCTAAAGTGAAGCTTCCATCACGATGTGCTCAATTGCCTCGACCAAAGACCGAGTCTCAAGGGCTTACACAAGAATGCCGAAAAGTGCTGGGAATGGATGGATTCGAGAGTCTCGCGACACACCACTTTATCATCAATGTTCTCGCCGCTCTTTGCTGTGGAGCCGCGATCGGTATTGAGCGTCAGTGGCGTCAGAGGATGGCGGGCCTGCGCACGAATGCACTCGTCTCCACCGGAGCATCCCTCTTCGTGATGTTGAATGTCCTCATTCCGCTCGCGGGCGACAATTCGCGTATCGCGGCTCAGGTCGTCTCGGGCATTGGGTTTCTCGGCGCGGGCGTCATCATGCGCGAGGGACTCACGATTCGAGGGCTCAATACCGCCGCGACTCTTTGGTGTTCCGCCGCGGTCGGAGTTTTAGCCGGCTTCGGGCTCTGGCATCAAGCCGTGCTGGGCACGGTGGCGATCCTCGCGATCAATCTGATTCTAAAAGCCGCCGCGGTTCAGTTGAACCGTTTAAAGACGACGACTCGCTCCGACACCGAGGTCAAGTACACTCTCTGTATCACTTGCTCAAAAGACATCGAGACCCGACTACGCGCGGAGATTCTCGAAATCGTGTCACACAGTCGGTCGATGGTTTTGAACGGCGTGCAGAGTACGGATCTCTCGCGCGATCCCGGTAAGGTCGAGATCCAGGCGGAAATCGAAAGTTCCTCGGGCAAGCAAGAAAAGGTCCTTGAGAAGTTTGTCTTTCTTCTTCGCCAACAGGGCGGCGTGATTTCCGCCTCTTGGAAATCAAAAGCCGGCATGGAAGAAACGGCTTAATACGGATAGCGCGTTCGATAAGAATAGAGCGCGATGCTCGCCGCGACCGTCGCGTTTAAGGACTCGACCCCAGCGATCGGAATCGAAATCGTTTGCCAGTTCCCTTCGGGAACCCCGCGTCCTTCCTCACCGAGAAGAAGGCGCGCGCTCTTCGGCCAATCAAAGCCCGGAAGTTTTTCTCCGAACATATCGAGGGCGAGATAAGGAAGCGGACTTCCTTCGGCCAGCGCCGTGACCTCGTTGATGGACGGACCGCGCGCCAGCGGAACTTCGAACGTCGCCGCCGAAGCCGCACGCACGGCACGCGAGTGAAACGGAGACGCGCTCTCTTTCAATAAAATGACTTTAGATGCTTTGAAGGCCGCGGCACTTCGGATCAGTGCGCCCAAGTTCGATGGGTCGCCCAGAGCACAGAGAAGTTCGAGCCCCACTGGCTCGCTCGTCAAATCCGCCTGCGGTAAATCCCACGCGGAGAGCGCGAGGAGGGGCGCGTGAGTTCCGAAGACATCGAGTTGATCAAAGAGCGGTTTCGTGAACGCGAGGACCGAAGGCCGAACCTCCTTCGATGGAAGATCCCGGAAACGGGCGATGAGTCGCTCCACCGAAGTGAGTTTGGGTTTCGGATCACGCCCGCTGGTATCGAGGTGAAGATCCGTGCAGACGATGAGATCGCGCACGCGCTCGGGATGCCTTTCGAGGATGTCGGTGACCGCTTTCTCGCCGGAGGCGAAAAACAAGCCGTGTTTTTTTACGCCCTTCGTTGTCAGGCATTCGAGCAGCGAGCGGAAAACCGCGTTTTCGACACTCGCGACTGACTTATCAACCCACGTGCGCGACATCATTCGACACCCGCGCCGAACTCGCGTTCCCAAGCGAGATCCAGTTCTTCGAAGTCGGGGAGCGGATGCGGCTTGATCTTACGGAACACCAAAAGCCTGCGTTCGTGCGGAGTTTTCGGAAGTTCGTAAGGAATGTCGTGCTCGAGTTTAAAGTATTCGCCCCACTTCTCGAGCGCGGGTTCGATTTCGGGACCGCAGTTGGGGCCCTTCATGAGGTAAACTTCGCCCCCCGTTTGAAGGCAATTGACGACGTTTCCGAGAGTATTACTCGCGTCTTCGACGGCGCGAGTGATCACGCCGTTGACGGGATAGAAGAACTCGAGGTTCACGTTTCGGCCTATGATCGGTAAATTCTTGAGCTCGAGCTTGGAGCGAAGGCTCTTCAGAAACTCCACTCGTTTTTGCACGCCCTCTGCAAGGATGATCTGCTCGTCGGGATAATGAATCTTCAGCGGAATGCCGGGAAATCCCGGACCCGTTCCCACATCGAGGAGCGGAAACTTCAGCTCCGTTAAGCGCGTGACCATGAGGCAATCGATGAAGTGTTTAATCGCCGTATCGCGAAGGGTAAGCAGGCGCGTGAAATTATGCTCGCGTTGGTTTGCCATGAGCAGTTCGTAGAACCGGGTGAGCTGCTGGCGCTTTGCGTGCGGATAGTTTCCGAACTCGTGATTTCTGAAAATCGCGTAGATGCGATCGTCGGCCTCGTTGAAGTCGTAGACTTCGTCCGGACGTCGATGCTTACCCCGTGTTTCGCCCCCGCGGGCTTGAGGATTTCTTGCTTTGTAGGGGCTCCAGTTCGAGCGATTCTTATGCGCCATGTTGGCAGTGGATACTATTTGAAAATCACTCGTAAATCATCGAATATTTCCAGAAAATCGCCTGGATACAGATTTGCCTGAAAGAAGAACATAAAGAAAATTATGACTCAAAAACTAGAAGAAATCCGCGCGCAAGCCGTGAGCGCCTTCCAGGGCGCGACCAGCTCCAAAGAGCTCTACGATCTGAAGGTGCAGTTCCTGGGCAAACAGGGAAGCTTTTCCACGATCATGAAAGAGATGGGAAAACTCTCGGCCGAGGAAAAGCCCGTTTTCGGGAAACTCGTCAACGAGGTCAAACAAGCCCTCGAGTCGGTCTATAGCGAAAAAGAAGAGTCGCTTCGCCAGGCTGAGCTCCAAGCAAAGCTCCAGAGCGAATCGTTGGATCTCACGCTTCCCGCGCCGGTGGAGTAGGTCGGCTCACGCCACCCGATCTCGATCGGGATCGAGGAGATTTCGGGGATTCTATCGCGGATGGGTTACTCGGTTCGCACGGGTCCG
>SXSP01000531.1 GCA_005792225.1 Bdellovibrionales bacterium
GAATTCTTCGTCATTCGCGAACGGAAGGTTGATGTGCATGCTTTGCAGATTGCTCCAGCCGTGGCCGCGACAATCGAAGATGCGGTCGTAAGCTTCATAAATTTCGTTATTGTCGTGCGGCCAAAGACGCGTTCAACGGAAAATTTGGGCAAGACGAGCACCCGTGTTTCACCTCGGTGGCTCCTTGCAAGAATCGCTTTGATGGTTCAAATTTAGGCCAGTGACAAAACGGGAGTCAATCCGAGAAGTTATCCCGTCTCTATCAAATACCGAAAGATTGCGATTATTCCGGTAAATCCGAACTGTACAAACTGGCTGGATTGGAGTTGATTGTTACTCTCGCGGAGGGTGATTTCATGAGCGCTCAAGAGGCATTTGAAACGTTAAAAACCTTCTTCGAGACCCGTCGCGCGGCCAAACAAGCGATGAGCGCCGTCAAAGAGGGCGTCGAAATCAGCGTCGTGATCGGCGAAACCGTGGATTGCGCTCTCTTGCGTCGTGGCGACGAACCCGTCGTCGAAAAAAGACCAGCAAAGCAACCCGATCTCGTGTTTCACATCAAGCCCGAATCCGTTTACGTCCTGAACAACCAGACCAAAGACGAGATCGGCGAAATCGGCGTGAACGTCCTGAAGGAAGTCCTCGCGGGAAATATCCGCATCAGTGTTCCGGGAAAGTTTTTAAACATTCTGAGCCGCGGTTATCTCGATATGCTCCGCCAAGGCGGAGCTCCCGTAATGGCGTTTCTCGCCCGCCACGGGCTCACGAATGTTTCGAAAATTACCTCTACAATCAGAAAGATGAAGAGCTGAGTCCAAACTTCTGTTTCCAGAGCAGCTCGTTTTGGATGAAGCCTCTCAGCTTGGCTACTTCGTCCTGACGCTTTGAATCGGACCAGCCCAATTCTTGGGCAAACACGCTGCTGAGGAACGGAATCAGCGCTTGCCCGTGATCACGTCTCGCCAGGAACAAGGGCGAACGACGAACGTAGAAGTCCACCAAGCTTAGACACATTGTCTGGTGAATGGCCTGAAGAGCTTCGCCCGCCCAGAGCTTCTCTTCACTCGAGTGCGCCGAAATGTGGGCGGAGTTTTCGAGGATGGGAAGAGCCTCCGCCCCGTGCCGCCCGACGAGAAACTCAACATCGTTTTCGTCGAGGTTAAATTCCAATGCCCAGCGACCGCTGTCGCGAAGGGCTCCGTCTATCTTTGCCTCGGTCGCGAGTTCGTTGATGGGCTTCTTGGTGTCATTACGACCAAACCTCACGCGATCTTCGAGGGAGAAATTCTCGAGTGCGACTTTGACCACTTGCTCGGCCATTCGTCGGTAAGTCGTGTATTTGCCGCCGGCGATGAAAGTGACGTTGTGCGGGTCCTTGATGATGATGTGCTCGCGCGAAGTTTTCGACTCGGACTCTGAACCGTCGTCGACGAGCGGCCTGACTCCCGCGTAGCTCGAGATGATGTCGTTCGGCGTGAGCTTCGCTCCGGGAAAATATTTTTCGGCGACTCCCATGAGGTAATTCACATCGGCTTCGGTTGTTCCCACGTCGTTCGGATCTCCGGAGAAATCCGTGTCGGTCGTGCCGATGATGATCATCTCGTGGCGAGGAATTCCGAAGACGATGCGTTTTTCGGCGGCCATCACCACCGCTTGATTGAGCGGAAGACGTTTGCGATCGAACGTGAGGTGAATCCCCTTGGTCGGACGCAAAATATTTCGCCATTGACCCACGAGTTGCGGCGCCACTTGGTCGGTCCACGGCCCGAGGGTACCGATGAAGTGGCGGCCGCGAACGGTGAACTTGCGGCCCGTCACTTCATCCGTGCAATGGATAGCCTTCACCGCGCCTCTTTCATCTTTTTCAGTTGAGTTGGCAGAAGCGTGATTCAGGCAGAGAGCACCGAGCTTCACCGCTGCCCGCAGGCTCTCGATCGTGAGGCGGTCATCATCCATGTATGCATCCGAGTAAACGTACGATCCGAGAAGATCCTTTCTCTGAAGGAGCGGTAACCGCTCCAGCGACTCGTGAGGACTCAGTCTTTCATGGAGCTCGGGCGCTTCGAACATCGAGAGCGCGTCGTAGAGCCACATGCCGAGACCCATCTTGAACATACCGACGCGTCCACCGCGGTAGAGCGGCAGCACGAATCTCAAGGGGTGAACCAGATGCGGCGCGATTTCAAAGAGGAGCCGACGCTCGGAGAGCGCCTCAAAGACGAGGCCGAACTCAAGGTTTTCAAGGTAACGGATTCCGCCATGGATCAACTTACTCGAACGCGAACTAGTCCCTTGAGAGAAGTCGCGTTTTTCGACGAGAGCCACGCGCATTCCACGAGACGCGGCATCGCGCGCGACTCCGGCACCCGTGATGCCGCCGCCGATGATGACGAGGTCAAACTCTTCGTTCGTCATCTGAGCGAGAATTCTTGAGCGATCCAGGGGCGAGAACGTTTGGGGAACCACGGCTTCCATGCGGTCACTCCTATTTCGTCGTCTTAATCTCGGCAATTTTGTCGGCCATCGGGCTCGGCGACCATTTTTTCAGTTCATCCGTGAGCTTGTCGGAATCTGAGAAGAGGACGCGCTGGAGATGTTTTTCGCGC
>SXSP01000532.1 GCA_005792225.1 Bdellovibrionales bacterium
CGTCAGGGATGAGGCGGAAATCCGCGGGCATCGCCGCACATATGTCGGCGCGATGCCCGGTAAAGTGATTCAAGCTCTGAAACAGATCAAGACGAACAACCCCGTCATCGGTCTCGACGAGATCGATAAATTGGGTTCGGATTTCCGCGGCGATCCGTCGGCGGCGATGCTCGAAGTTCTTGATCCGGAACAGAACCACGCTTTCCGCGACAACTACTTGAACGTCGACTTCGATCTCTCAAACGCGTTGTTCATCGCGACGGCGAACGTTGTCGAGAACATCCCGGCGGCTCTGCGCGATCGTATGGAGCTCATCCACATCTCCGGCTATACGGAGAACGATAAGCTTCTCATCACGAAGAAGCACATCGTTGAGCGCCAGATGGAAGCCAACGGACTCGTCGCGGGCGAGATCGAGTTCACCGAAGAAGGTTTGAAGTTCCTCATCGCGCATTACACTCGCGAAGCAGGTCTCCGTAACCTCGAGCGTGAAGTCGGATCCGTCTGCCGTAAAGTTGCTAAGATGAAAGTCATGGGCCATACGGAAAAGGTCGTCATCACTGGCGAGAAAGTTCCGGAACTCCTCGGCGCGCCGAAGTACCTCCGCGACGAGAAGCTGAAAGAGAACTCGATCGGGATCTCGACAGGTCTCGCATGGACTCAAGCCGGCGGAGAAGTTCTCTACGTCGAAGCTTTGAAGATGAAAGGCAAGGGCGGACTCGTCCTCACAGGCCAAATGGGCGACGTGATGAAAGAGTCGGCTCAAGCGGCGATGAGCTACGCTCGGGCCAATGCGAAAGACTTCGGTATCGATGAAGACTGGTGCGACAATCACACCGTCCACATCCACATGCCCGCAGGCGCGATTCCGAAAGACGGACCTTCTGCTGGTATCACGATGGCGACAGCACTGATCAGCCTCATGACCGACACTCCCGTACGTGCGGATGTTGCGATGACGGGCGAAGTGACTCTCCAAGGCCGCGTTCTTCCGATCGGTGGCATCAAGGAGAAGGCGCTGGCGGCTCTCCTTCACGGGGTGAAAACGGTGATCGTTCCTTTCGCAAACCAGAAGGACGTCTCCGACATCCCCGAGGAGTTCAAGAAGCAACTGAACTTCATCTTCGTTGAACACTTGGACGAAGTACTCGCCCTCGCTCTTGAAGAGAAACTCGGAAAGAGCAAGCGCGGCTCGACTCCTAAAGGCGGCAAGAAGCCGAAAGATGCGGCCGCGGCTTCGGCTGCTTAAAGTCATCGGAAAAACTGTGATTCGAGGCAGCCCTTTGCGGCTGCCTTTTCATTTTGGGGTTCGAGCTTCGGACCTCGTCGGAATTGAAGTGCGTTTTATTTGGCTTTCGATTGGTACGGAAGTTTGCAAGGTCCACGGGGATGCAAGATCAAAATTCCCCTCAGAAAATTCACGAAAAGGCAGTGCATGTTGCCAAATTTTATTTGGACTGTGAGCGCCAGCTCCTGGCTGCACTGATAAAAGTCGATCAAGAACAGATTTACAAACAGTTCGGCTATACGTTTCTCACACCGTATTGCGTGAAACTGCTCAAGCTCGGCGAAGAGCTTGCAAGATGTCTCGTGCGCGTGATCCGCAAATCGCGTGAAGTCCCCGAGCTCGCGGCGCGAGTGCAAGACGGTAGCCTTCCACTCTACAAGGCGAAGGTCATATCGTCCGTGATTACTCCGAAAAACAAGGAAGAATGGTTCGAGAAAGCGAGGACTCTTTCGAAAGCACAGCTAGAGCGCGCAGTGGCTGAAGTGAATGGGAAAGACAAAAAGCGGGTGACCCTGCAGCTCACTCACGATGCGGCTGACAAACTCGAGAGAGCGAGGGAGATCGTTTCAACTAAGTCTGGAGAATTTGCGAGTCTAGAGGAAACAGTCGATGCCGTTCTCACGGAGTACCTCTTCCGCAATGATCCGGTCGCGAAGGCAAAAAGGTCCCGGGACCCTTCTGTCGAACAACAGGTAACTATTCGAGATGAAGGTCGTTGCCAATGGACCTACTCAGACGGAAGTCGGTGCGGCGAGACTAAGTGGCTTCAACGGCATCACATTGTTTTTAGGAGCGCGGGGGGCGAAGACACCGTGGAGAACATGATTACTCTCTGCGGAGCCCACCACCGTTTGCTCCACGAACAAGAGACACCTTAGACCGTCGGTGACCTAAGACCCATCTCCCGGCGCATTCTCTCGTTATCGTCTTCGAGAACGCGCACGAGGGTCTTCAAGTCCGAGACTTCCTCTTTCAATTGAATGATTTGCTCTTCTTTTTCTTGGAGGATGTTCATATAGGCGCGCTTGAGTTCGCTCAAGAGACGAGTCGCGCTCGAGATGATTGGCTCTTCATTTGGGATGGAGGGAGCTTCGCCGGCCTGTTGGGCCTCACGAAGCTGGTCGAGTTTATATTGAGCTTCATTGATGAGAGGTGTCGCCTTGGCAGCGAATTCCTCTTGTGACTTTTCAAAGCCCAAACCGCGTAGAAATTCAGCGGCGCTGGATGGATTCAGGACCTGATCAAGCGGCTGCTGTTGTTGATAGCCATGATCAAGCTCGGCCGGCTGAGTATCCAAGAGCATGTATTTGCCGTCGATAAACCTGTGAGCAATCTGGTTATTCTTAATGCGACGACGGAGCGTGGATACGCTCACTCGGTATTTGCTTGAATAGTCTGTCAGGGACAACCACTGCTCAACTGTCATACTCGGCTGCATTCCTCACCCTACGAAGGTCCTGATTTGAAGGTTCTAGCATATGAGTTCCCCGCCACAACCTTTAATTTGGCGCGCCCCTGGAGGCTTCTAAGCCATCGCAGCGTAAAGTGTTTCACGAAACACGCGCGACTTCGTGATCCTCCCGGCATGCGCCGAGCTATCTTAAATTCCTTTTGAAATTCACAGCCGTTCGACGAGGATAAAATGATGCGTCTAAGTGACAAAAAGCGAATTGCCCTAGTCCTGAGCGGCGGCGGAATCAAGGCGGCCGCCTTTCATTTGGGCGTCTGCTTAGCGCTGCGCGAAAAAGGTTTTAAATTCGCCGGCGGTAGTCCTGAAGATGTTCACATGAAGTATGAGGATGACCGACTCACCTTCAAGATATACGTGGGGTCCAGCGCTGGATCCGTGATTTCGGCCTTCCTCGCATCTGGATACTCAATCGAGTCCATCATCGATGCCTTTGAGAGAGGGTCCGCTACCGACCTTAAGCGATTCACAAAAGGTCTCAAACCGTTCGCGCGACTCAAGCCAATCACCTACCGCGACATGTTCGCCCTGAACGGCGGAAACTTCGTCAGCTTTATTCCAAACGTCATGCGGCGGCGATCGATCATGACCGGTGGTCTCGAGGCTCTGGTAAAGAATGGCTTTAAGATCAACGGCCTCTTTACCACAAAGGGCATTGAGCGCTATTTCCGAACGCAGGTCTTGAGGGAGAACAGCTTCGCGAGTCTCGGAGTCGAGCTCTACATCATCGCCACGCAACTCAACCACTCGCGAAAAGTCGTGTTCGGTAATTTCCCGGAAACGCACAAGATCAAGAGCATCAAATACGCGAACTTCGCAACGATCAGCGATGCCGTTGCAGCGAGCGCGAGTCTCCCGCCTGTCTTTGCGCCTTACGGGATTCGTAACCAAAAGGGTAAAGAGCTCTTCTTCTTTGACGGAGAAATTCGCGAAACGCTCTCGACCCACGTCGCCGCCGATGCCGGAGCGGACCTCGTGATCGCGAGCTACTCACACCAGCCGTACCACTACACTCCGGTCATGGGGAGCCTTCACAACTACGGCATCCCGTTGATCATCAACCAAGCCTTGTACCAGGTGATTGAGCAGAAAATCGCCAAGCACATCGAACACCAACAGCAGATCTCGGCGATCATGAGCGCGGTCGATGGTTATTTCAGACAGCAGGGATTACCCGACGAACATCGGGAGAAGCTCTTGGATATCTTAGCCAAGAGAGTGAACTACAAGCCTGGAGTGGACTACATCTACATCCACCCCAGCCCTCAGGACCACGAAATGTTTTTCGTGGACCACTTCAGCCTGAATCCCGAGATCCTAGGCCGGATTGTCCATAGCGGCTTTCGCGCGGCTCTGCAGGTGATGCGGAAGTTCGATCTGTAGCCATAGGGAATTGTGAACGCACGGCCTTAAACATCGGCGACGCCAAGATTCCAAGGGCAACGATCAGAAGAGCACTCACCGCGATCGCTCCGCGAGTCATGAAGCGCGAGCGAATTTCATCCGCCTCCCCGTCCGCCATGTACATCACGACGATCGGGCGCAGGTAATAATACACGCTAATGACCGAGCTCAACACACCCCAGAACGGCAACCAGTACATGTCTTGCTCGATCGCGGCCGAGAACACGTAGAACTTACCGAAGAATCCGAGGGTCGGCGGCAACCCCGCCAAGCTCAACATCAAGACGGTCAAGCTCAACGCCATGACGGGGTACTTCGTGCCGAGGCCTTTCAAATCATTCACCGACAAGCTCGTATTCTCGTTTTTCTCGAGAACCGCGACCAGCGCGAAGGATCCGAAGGTCATGATTGCATAACCGATCAGATAGAAGATCACGCTCGGAGCCGCATTGTTATAATCAGCCCCGAAGCCCGCGGCGATCACGCCGATCAAGACGTAGCCGGAATGAGCAACACCCGAATAGGCCAGAATGCGCTTGAGGTTGTCTTGCATGATCGCGGCAGCGTTGCCGAAGATCATAGTCA
>SXSP01000055.1 GCA_005792225.1 Bdellovibrionales bacterium
AGAAAGAAGACTCACTTTAGAAGTTTCACGCTTCTCCTCGATGGGGAGCCGATCGGTCGATGCGAAGGAAGTTACCGCGCGAGCCTGGCCTGGCACAGCGAGCACAACCGACTTTTCCTTGAAGGTTCAAGCTATTCGGTCCGCGAGAGCCTCGAGGAGAGCGAAATCACCCGCGCGCGCATCGAGCAGAATGCGTGGATCACTTTAAATCCCGAGACGACCGCGAAAATTGAATACCGCATCTTCGGAACCGGCGAGGTCATTTTGAATTTTCAAGAGATGGGCGACCGCAATCTCTTGTTTGCAGCCGTGGGAATTGCGGCGACCGATCGCCGCGGAGACCTCCTCATCACGAAGAAGACGCTCCAAACTGAGGTTTTCGTCTAGCGCTCGATGTGCGGCTTAAAGCAAACCGCGATCGCCTGAACCGCGTGACACTGTGAAAGCACGCGCCACTCGTTCGTCGACTGCACGGGATAGCTGAAAATCGTATCCGCGTAGTAAGGCGTGGGTTGCCCGGGATAGAGCGGGTTCGGGCGGATGCATCCGCGCGCTTGATCGGTCGCCAAGTCCGCAGGATAGGCCTTCGGCGGGGGTGAATTGAGCGACAACCAACCGCCTGCGATCACCTTCGTTCCGGGAGGACATCTCGCAGTTGAACGAGTGTTCTCCTGACGGTCGTTATTAGTGAGATTTCCAACGGGAGAATACGTGATTTCATTGGGAGCCGGGCCGCAACCGATGATCGTGTTATTCCGAACGTAAAATCGTTGTACGGATCGCGCAGGCGGAAGCGGCGATTTCATGTGCCCGGTCGAGTTGTCGTTCTTGGCGCCGAAGAGCACTTCAAAATTTCCGATATATTCTTCGCCCACGAGGGCTGCGCCGTTGGAGCGCCGAAGGTTTGCGACCCGAATCTTCTGAACGGGTAAGCGCGCGCCCCCACCTGCGAGTGCTTGATCCGCTTGCGCGAGAATCCGGTCGGGCGGAGGCGGATTGATGCAATCAAGCTGAACCGAACCATCCGCTCTGACCGTAGCCCTCGGTTTCTCCGATGTGAGAACTCGGGCCGCCGGAAAATCGGCCGCGAACGTTCCGTCAGGTTGAGCGACCATCGGCAAGTTTTCGGCGTTACATGTGCAGACGTCACCGTCCATCAGTGCGCGTCCCATTTCCGTTTCGAGCTCCACGGCCTGAAGTTTTTGTTGAACCGCAAGTGCGTAGTCGGCGAGGTGCGCCTGAAACGTCGTGAGAATACCGAAGACCAAGATTGAAAGACCGGCGGCTACCAGGACTTCGAGGAGCGAGAAGCCCGCTTCGTTTAACTTACGGCCCATTCTGGAAACTCGGCTTGTAGCAGGAAACGTACGCCTTGAACTCGCGACAGAGAACGAGCACGTTCCATCGCTTGTAACTCGGATCCGGCTGACTCGAGAGAACCGTCGCGTAACGGAAGGGGCATGCCGGATTAAAACTTCTCGCGATCCACCCTCCCCCAATCGCCACCATTCCCTGCGGACATTCGGCGGAAGACTGAGTTGTTCCGAGAGCATCGTTGTTCACCCAAGGATCCGGAGCTTGCACGTAGGCGACTTCGGTCACAGCCTGGCCGCATTCTGTAACCTTCCGACTCGTGGGATCCACGAAAAACTTTTTTCCGATTCGAATGGGTTGCAGTGGACGCTCGAGCGGCGGCTGTGTCCATCCGGGATAATCCGCGATGGTGACACTGATGAATCCGGAGTAAGCGTCTTTTCCCGTGATCGGGTCGCGTTCGACGAACTTTAAATCCGTCAGTTGAATCGAATTGATCGGAAGTGGATGCCTGGCTCCCGCCAGCGGCGTGTTCGGTGCCGCGAGAATTCGATCAGGGTTTGCTACCGCGCAGTTGGCACCGAACCCAGAGCGTAGCGGTTTTGTTCCGAAAGGAGCCGTGAAAGTCGGAACGCCCCCAACCGGAGGCCCCGCCGTCAACTGAAGGTCGCGAGTGTTACACGTACAGATCGTGTCGTCCGCCAAGACTTGCGAGAGCTGCCTCTCAAACTGAGTCATCTCGAGCTTCTGCGAAAGAGACCGGTTGCCCTTCGAGATGTTTACTTGAAAAGACGCGATCGCGAGAATCATCAGCATCGCGATCACGGTCGCCGCGAGAACTTCTATGACCGAGAAACCTGCTGTTGATGAATGAGCTTGAATGCGCGCCAATCCCTGATTCCCGCTGTGAGTTGTCTCATTATATGACGCTGAAAATCCGAGAGCAAAGCGACGAAGGTCGAACATCTCAAGTTTACTGTCGAACTTGTTCGTGCTGTTTCACGTTGGGGCGTCGAACTCAAATTGAGTGCACATCAAGTTGTCAGCGACGATAGCCGAAGAGTCATAGGACGTTAGACCGGTGTGTTCTGTTCGTGACCAATTGCCTGTCTAATTCACGCGTGGCAACTGCGTTTATACGTGTCGCCGCCCTTGGCAGCGCCATTGCAATTACAACCTAGAAACAAGAACCGGGGGGTTCGACAAATGAAACTGCGCAAGCGAATCACTTTAAAGAGTCTGCTCATCACATCTAGTTTAGTCTTCTCGCCGATGATCGCGAAGGCGCAAGTTTTGGGCGGCAGTGGCTTCTCGACTCCGTTTATCGCCCCTATGTCGAGTATGGCGGGATCGAATGCGATCACAACATTCGCCATCCAATCAGCCGGAAACTCACTGAATCTTGCAAATGCAAACCTCAACGCAAACGCTACCTACAATAGCAGCGTTGCCGCGGCGACGACGCAGAATAACCTCTCGATGATGAATGCAGCAAACGCTGCCCACCAAAGCGGAACAACGTTTTCGTCAGGTCATCAAGCAGCCATGATTGGCAATGCCCTCAATCAGAGTGCTGCCGTTGTCGGCGCAGGAAATTCCTTTAACTCGTCCGTGAGTCAGAACTTCGAGACCTACAACAACACACAACGCCAACTCGAGACGAACTATCTAAATGCCTGGTTCGGTGAAATTGTCGATGCCGAGCTCGCATCTTCAGGGGTCGTGCTCGGTTCTTATGAGATCGAAGCCAATATGGCAGATTCAGGCGTACCGTCGCAGGTGAGTAACGGTAGCAATGTGACTTCAGGAGCCCCATCAGCGGATTTATCAAGTCTCGATGTGGCTGGAAATCCGATGAACATGAGTTTCGGGCACAACGGTTCACCCGTTGGCCCGATCAACTCATTGAATGGCACAAATATGCCAATGGATGGAGGAGTCGGTACTTTTGGCTTAGGTGGCCCCACAGAAACCGCACCTGCGCCTAGCCTCACTTTCGGGAGTGCCTTCACATCAGC
>SXSP01000533.1 GCA_005792225.1 Bdellovibrionales bacterium
GAGCACGCGTACGCGGCGGACGCCGTGCGGAACACGCAGGCCGAAATGACATTGCCCGCACAAAACCCGCTACCACAGCGCAAGACGCGCACAGCAACAAAGAATGTTTACAATTGCAAACCAAACAAAATAAAGCTACCTTCCCTTCCGATGAAACTCCCTCGCCAAGCGGATCTCTTCGCAAACGACACTGATTATCGCCCGCGGCGCTACACTCACGGTGGCGATACTTCTAAAGGTAAACGTAAACTTTCGCGCCCGCTTGACCGCAGGAAGCCCGCGCATCTCACATTGAAATCAACTAAAGCAAAAGGCCCGCTGAACTTTCGCAGCCCGCGCAACAAACTCTACATCGAGAAAGTCGTTGAGAAATGGGCGCGCAGACTTGGCATCACGATTCACGCTCAACAAAACGTTGGAAATCACATTCATCTCATCGTGAGTTTTCCTCGCCGAGAGGCTGTGCAGAACTTCATGCGTACCGTTGCGGGGCTCATCGCGAGACACGTGACAGGCGCGAAGAAGGGGAAGCCCTTCGGCGAACGGTTTTGGGATGCGCTTGCGTTCTCGCGGGTTGTCCACGGTGAAAGAGATCTCTGGAATCTCAAGCGCTACATTCTCAAGAACGAAGTTGAGGCTGAGTTCGGCGGCCGGGTACGTGAGGGGGTTGAGCGATTTGATGAGGCAGATCGCAAGGCAAGGAAAACCGGACGGCCGATCTGGGAATTTCTCTAGGCGAGCGAAGGTCCCCAACCCTAACCCCAACCGCGACCCCGCCAGCAAACAAAACACAATCAGTTTACAGTAACAGCTCTATTTTTAGCCTTAACCTCAAACCAATTTGACAGGGGTCAGCCGCGGGCCTATTTACGTCGCATGACGATTGAAACTTCGCTTCTGGCTCAGAATCCGTTTGCGGTTATTACTTTCATTGCGGCGCCGGCGATACTCACGAATGCTTCGAGCATTATGACGTTGTCGACGAGTACGCGGCTCATGCGGTGTTTGGATCGGGTGAATCAGTTGGGGCAGAAGCTCGATCAGGGTGGGCTGTCGGCGGATCTTCAGACGATGTACATCACGCAGATGGAACTTTCGCATCGACAGTCGCGGAAATTTTTGCGGGCGCTGAGGGCGACTTATGTAACACTCGCGTGTTTTGCGATTGCTTCGTTGTTTGCGCTGCTCGGGGCGACGACGACGACCGTGCTTCCGCTCGTTTTCGCGGAAGCGTTCGGGGTGTTTAGTTTATTAACGGGTGCGGTGGGTGTTGTGGGGCTGACGCTCGCGAGCGTGAATTTGATCGCCGCGAGTCGAATCACCGTGGCGATCATGGATCAGGATTTTGAGCATCTGAAGAGGCATCACGGCCTCATCCCTTGAGAACGTGCGGGCGCGAATCAGCCGCCGAAGCGTTCGGGGCGGAACGGCTTCGCGTCGGTGATCGGTGAGCGGCCAAGGATCAGATCAGCTCCGAGGCGCGCGGAGCCGGGCGCGCTCTGAAGACCCAACATTTGGTGGCCGACGTTGTAGAACAAGTTCGACCAGCGTTTGGAGTAACCGATCATTGGGACACCGTCGGGTGTACAGGGGCGGAGGCCGCGCCAGATCTCGCGCACTTCGGGGCCCTTTTGCATGTGCATGTATTCTTGCGAGCCGTTCAGGATGTTGTTCATCCGGCGCGACGTGATGCTGTCGTCTTGATTGACCAGCTCAAGGGTTCCCGCGAGGCGAACCGAGTCGGCGCGCGGGGTGACGGCAATTTTTCGTTCCACGATCATGATGGGGTGCGTGGGTTTTGTTTCGAACGAGTTGGTGATCAGGCTGTAGCCTTTGCCGCCGAGGATCGGGACGGAAACGCGAAGGCGCTTCGCCATCGGGTACGACCACGTTCCCGTCGCGAGGACGATGAGATCGGATTTGAAGACGCCGCGGGTGGTGGCGACTTCGGTGATCTTACTGCCTTCGAAGCCGAAGTCGAAAACTTCGGTGCGAGTTTGGATGCGACCGCCGGCGGCTTCGAATTCGCGCGCGAGGGCTTTTACGGTTTCGAGTGGCTCGGAGTGTGCTTCGGAGGGGAAGTACACTCCGCCCTTTAATCCCGGCTTCAAGGCGGGCTCGAGCGCGCTGACTTCTTCGCCGTTCAGGAGTTTTCCGGGGATTCCGCGCTCCTGCATGAGTTGCATTTCGATTTCGGCCGCGCGCAAGCCGTCTTCACCCTTGCTGACCATCAGCAAGCCTTTTTGATCGAAGCCGAAGGTTTGCGGGGCGCGGTCTGCAAGTTCTTTGTAGAAGGTCAGGCTGTATTTCGAGATGTCGGTCAAGACCGCGACGGCGCTCCGCAGGCGGGTTTCGTTCATCGCCGCGAGAAAGCCCATCATCCAGCGGAACAAGAGCCAGCTCGGTTGGGGCTTGATGTAGAGCGGGCTATCGGGATTGAGTAGCCAGCCGATCGATTTCAGAAACATACCCGGTTGCGGGAGTGGCATCGCGAAACAAGGTGTGATCCAACCCGCGTTCCCGTAAGAGCAGCCCATGCCCGGCTCACCTTTATCGATGACGAGGACCTGGCGGCCTGATTTTTGGAGTTCATGCGCGATCGACAGACCAATGATTCCGGCGCCGATGACAAGACAATCGACTTTGGTAGCGGCTTTTGAGGCTTCCATGGTTCACCCTTGATGTGTTTTTGAACTCCCATAGATTGCTGAAACACGCCTTGGAACTCAAGCGTCTCTTCAACCAACGGGCAATTTCCTGATGAGCTGGACCTACTTCTCGAGGGCTCCGAGGTCAATGATCTGGTATGGACTCACGCGAAAGCCTTTCAGGGATTTCGAAACTCCGAAAACTTGGAGCCTCAAGAGGAGCGGCACGATCGCGACGTCGGCTTCGATCAGCTGACGGTTGGCCTCTCGCGCCAGCTCCGCGCGACGGGGCCCCACGGGTGTTGCTTTAAAGTCAGCGAGGAGCTTTTCGTAAACTTCGCTCTTATACCGATTGTGGGGAGGCGTACTCTCGTTCGTGAATGAGTTCAGTTGGGCCACCGGATCGTTAAATGTCGCGCTCATACCGAGGTAGTACATTTCAGGAGGATCACTCTGCAGTCGGCCGAGAAGGGTCTTGAGTTCCATCGGTTCGATTTCGATCCTGAGACCGAGTTTGCGGAAGAGATCGCTCTGTACCTTCTCGGCAACGATTTTGCCGGGCCCCGAGTTTCCGTAAGCGAATCGGATGCGGGGCTTTTTAGCGAGGCTGCGAATTTTCGCAACCGCCGCCTCGTCGACGAGGGGTTTGTACGGAAGCGTTCCCGCGATCGACTTCGGTAGATAGCTCGTTGCCGGCTCGTACCCACCGTGGAGAGCCCGCGCGAGGCCCTCTCGATCGATCGCAGCAGCGACCGCTTTCCGCCAATCGAGATCGTTAAATGGAGCCTTAGAGAGATTGAAGGAGACATAGAACGTCGTCGCACTCGGAAAAGTTTTGACCAGTCCCTCTTTCTTAAGCCTCTCGATTTCCGAGAGCGTCACGGTCGAAACGACGTCCATGCGCCCGCTCTCGAAAAGATTCATCGCCGTAATTTCCTCGGAGAGGATTTTGTACGTGATCGGTTTTTTGCCCGGCGAAGACGCGTGCGGATTTGGCGCGAGCAAGACTTCGTCGGAGGGCCGATAAGAGATGATTTTATAATCGCCCGTCACGGGATGCGTATGATCCCAACGCCCCTTTGATGCCGTTAAGATCTCAGGGCGCAAGGGGCTCGCCGCCGGAAGAGTGAGCTCAAGCAAAAGAAGTGGATCGGCTTTCATGAGCTCGATGACAACATCGTCGCCTTCCCGCCTCACACCGAGGGTCTCCAAGGGCAACTTGCCCGCGAAAACCTCACGCGCGTTTTTGATCGCGAAAAAATACTCGGCATTGGGTGCCGCGGTTTTGGGATTGAGAGTATGCCGAAGCCCCGTCACGATATGATCGGCGGTGACCGCGACCCCATCCGACCAGCGCGCGTTCGGGCGGAGCTTAAACTTATACTTCAGTCCGTCTTTTGAAATTTCATGAGATGCGGCGAGCCCGTTTTCAAGCTCCCCGTCTGGACCGAGCTTGAAGAGACCCTCTTGAACATTGCGGAGAATACCGAATCCGTAAACGTCCACCGCGCGCCAGGGGTCGAGCGAACTCGGCTCACCCCCGATTTGAATGCGGATCGCGTCTTTTTGTTTAGCTTGAGCCGCCGGGCTCGAGACGAGAGTCTGTGAGAGAAGAAGCGCAAGAAGTAAGCTCATGCGATGAGCTTACTGAAGCCGAACTTAGAAGTCCATGTGGCTGCGGCCGCGATTCATCTGACCTCTTTGGCCAAACACGCGACCACCGACGGCGACAAAACCGTCTTCGTGGCGTCCGTTGGGTGACCCATGGACCCAGTGAATGATCGCTCCAGCGGGCGAAGGCGGATATTTTCCGTTTTGCGAGTGAGCGGTGATGTAATCGCCGCAAACGACGACTTGGGATCCCGGATTGAGTTCAGGAAGATCTCCGAAACTGTTGTTGTACACGACTTCCACGACATCGCGAGGATTCGGGCCGATCTTCAGAAGAAAATGAAGGTGCGTATCGCGTTCTCTAAGGGTTTCGACGACGAGGCCCTGAACGTGTCCACGCCCCTGCCATGCATTGGGTGTCGAGCTTTTCCACTGGAGAACTTGGGAGTTATTGAAGGAGATCGCCTCTCCACGAGCCCGGCAGGTCGCGTTTTCGCTCGAGCGTCCCCACGCCGCGAAGGTGAGAAAAAGCGAAAGAAACGAGACCCCAAGAATCCGTGCCACCATGCCGCCCCCAATCTATTTTGGGCGCAACCTACTTCGGCGACCTCGAAATATCAATGCGTTTTCCGAATAAAAAATTTATTCAGATGCATGATAACTCAGAGGGCGAGAATGACTGCCGAACTCGCCTTCATCGTTAAAGTGATCAGCTTTCCGTCCTTGGAAAAACTCACAGGGGTAGGTGTTTGATTCAAAAGATCATCCGCTTCTTTCACGGTCGCGATCTTAACATACGGCGAGACTGGAACTTTCAGATCGACGGCACTCCCAAAATTCAAGACGACGAGCACTGTTTTACCGTCATCACCCGTACGGAAATAGGCGTAGGCGCTCCCGCTGTTCTTCGGCATCGCGGGATAAAACTCACGACCGTGGAGGGCCGGAACTTCTTCGCGCAACTCGGCGAGTTTACGGTAGAAGGGCCGCAGCTCGACGGTGTCTTGCCACGCGAGCGGCTCGGGGTCTTGGTAAGGATCAAACTCCGCGCCGAACTCATCACCGGTGTAGACGATCGGCACGCCGGGGAGCGTGTGCTGAAGAACCGCGGCGACGCGGGTTTTCGCCAGACCGTGATCCGAGATGAATCTCTGACCCGTATCGTTGTTGTTTAGAAATCGAGCGACGTCGTGGGGCGACGTTTTTGCTGACGTGAGTGCCTGGTGAAGGCGCTTGGAGATTTTTTTCGGATCGGCGAACGCGCGTTTCCAGGCCCACTCCCCGAGTCTGTCAGACCAGTCATACGCGAGGTCAAATCCGTTTGACGTGTAATACGCATCGCGCGCGCTCGCCTCGGCGAGGAGGATGACGTCGGATTTAATGCGCGTGAGTTCGCGCGAGAGCATCGGCCAAAATTCAGGATTGCGCTCCCTAACGCCCCAAGCGGCATCGACGCGAAAGCCGTCGATGCCGAATTCTTGAATCCAGTATTTGAATGCGTTCACCATCATCCTTTTCACATCGCCATGACGGTAGTTCAAATTCAGGAGAGTTTCCCAATCGAAGTAGTGCGTGATCTCGCCTCTTTCGTCTCGGTCATAGTATGAATAGAATTTCGAAGCCTGGCCGTTTTTCTGAATATCTTGGTGATAAGGGTGCGCGCTCGAGGTGTGATTGGGAACGATGTCCATCATCACTTTCATCCCACGTGCGTGAGCACCGCGAACGAGGCCGCGCAGATCTTCCGCACTTCCGAAATCGGTGCGTAGACCAAAGTGATCGGTCACCGAGTAACTGATTTGGCTCGGATCATCGCTCGTGTTGATCGGTGAGAGCCAGAGAACATCAACGCCTTGGTCGCGAAGGTAATCGAGTTTCTGAGTCACCGCGCGAAACGGTTGTTTGCCAAAGAGCGGAGGAACAACCCCGTAAATGACCGCGCCGGGTTTCAGTTTTGATTCAAGTGAACGCGCGGGCTGGGCAATCGCGGTCGCAAAGGGCAAAACAAGACAGAGAAACGCGAGCGATCCCGCGATCCGGTTCGTCAACATCCATGACTCCAAGTTCAGTTTGAACCAAGAATCGTAATACGCGGGATCTCGATGCGACCAGGTGAGCGCTCGAATCCTGGACCAATGTCGGGGTCACTCTTCGGCGAACACGAACGGGTTTGCACTCCCGCGAACGTCAGGGAGCCTTATAGGGCTCAGTGGGCCTTCCCGCCTTCTTCCAAGCCTGGAGTCCGCCGTCGAGGATGAAGACGCCCTTTGATGGACCGACTGTCTTTTTGGCCGCGTCGCTTGCGGCGCTACACTTTTCACTTTCGCAGTAAAACACGACGCGCACGTTTTTTGTATCTGTAGCGCAAGTTAAATGGGGATAAATCATTCGATCTGGCGATTTGTTCTTTTGTAAGAACTTGCTAGTGAAGTAATCGCTTCCGGCCTTTAGGTCTCCGTCGCGCCCGGAA
>SXSP01000534.1 GCA_005792225.1 Bdellovibrionales bacterium
CGTGAAAGAGTTGTTTCAGGCGCGTGAGAGCCGGATGAACGGCACCGAAGCTCGCGACGTACTGTTCCTCAAGCCCTGTGACCGCTCGTCTCGCGCGTTCCAGTTTTTTGGCATCACTTGGGAGGAGTCGCTTTAACGTGCGGAGCTCTTTATCAACCATCGTTAGCTTTGTTTGAGCCTTCTTTTGAAGCGTGCTCGAACTCATGAGAGCGAGCGTCTCCCGAATCTCACGGACCTGATGGAGACAAAGGTTGAGAATCTTACGTCGCGACAGCGTTAAGCTTTCGAGCATGACTTTCTCGTCGACTCCGGGGTGACCGTCCTTGTCTCCCCCGACCCAGCTCCGTAAATAAAACGGAACGCCGGAGTCTCCCATTTCGAGAAGTTCATAAATCACGTCTTCGCGCAGAGCGGTCGAGTAGATGTGCTCGGCCTCGTCTTTTACCTTCGGAGATCTTTCGCGAACAATGGGCGCACGCCACGCGATCTCAAGGAGATGCAAGATCTCGCGCTCACGAGCGTCGCTCATTGTGAATGCGTTCTCGGTGGGAAGTTCGTTGAGGATCCGGGTGAGCGCCGTCTGAATTTGGTGGAAGATCGCGATGTTTTGCGGAGCGCGCGCTTCGGTGGGATGAGCCGTGAGAACATAGATAATCGCCGACGGCTGCTCGCCTTCATTCACCACTATTCGATGACGAGCCCCGAGACGATGACTGCGATAGGCGTTTTCGCACGCATTCATCAGCTCGAGCATAAGTGTGTACGCGGTCGCAAGCCCCCGCCGACCGTCTCGATCGAGATCTTTAAGCTCTTCGTAAGTTTTTTGAAGTTGATTGAACGCGACCTCACGATCTGCCTGGCGCAGTTGAGCCATGTCTTGACGGATGCGTTCGGTTGTTTCAAAGATTCTCTCACCCAGTTCTCGCTTGATCACTTGGCCGAGAAGCGCCACCGATCGACTGACGAGACCGCGTAACGCCGGGGAAAGATGAGACTCAACGGGACGGCTAGAATCTTTCATGCTCTGAGCTAAGTAAACCTCGCCGCTTCTGTCGAATGTTTTCATCCGGAATGCGGCGTTGTGACGCGAATTAAATAGGACCGAAACGCAGATCACAAAGGAGCATCAAGTCGTGGCAGTTATTCATCCCTTCATCGTTGGCCACGGTCGTGCCGGAAATGCCATCGCGCAAGCGCTCGCGATACTCAAAACGCAAATCACTGCGCTCGAAATCCGGGAGCCCATTTGGGTTGAGCGCCATTCTCCGCTCGCTCCTGCTGCCGACGGCCTTTCCCTCGCACTCATTTCGAACCCTCACGGTTTACACGCCGAACGAATTTTTGAAGCCGATCGTGCGGGGTTCGTTGCCATCGCGAGCGAAAAACCGGCGTGCGTGACTCGAGAACAAGCTTCGAAGCTAAGTCGAGTGAAAGCAAAAACCGCGATCTTCCACGTCTACCGTCAGATGTGGGGTCCCCAGGAACTGAAGAAAATGATCAGCGAAAAGTTTTTCGGTGATCTCATCACAATCGAAGGCCGTTATTGGCAGGCATCAACTGCCGAGCGAGCGCTGACGGGACCCGCGCCTCAATCCTGGAAGAACAATATCGCCCTTTCTGGTCCTTCGGATACTCTTCTCGATGTCGGCGTTCACTGGGCGGATCTCGCGATTTTCCTCGCGGAAAGTTTTCCTTCGAAGCTTTCGGGTTGGTCTTCTTACGCAAATGCCGAAGCCGCACATCGGGATTCTCACGTTCATCTTGTCATGGATTTCTCAAGCGGCCTGCGAGCGCTTTCATCCATTACGAAAAACGCGCACGGGGCAACTAACCATTTCGAAGTCAACGTTTTCGGAACCAAGGCTTCAGCGACTTGGACCTTCCTGAATCCCGATGAAATTAATTTGGGTGAAGGACGCGAACGCCGAGTGCTCACCAAAAAATCTTCCTCGACCGGGACGGGACACCCGCCGTTTCATGGTGCCGGCTGGATGGAAGGCTACATCGAAATTCTCAGGCAGCTCCTCTTTGAGGTTTCAGGAGTGCAGTCTTCGACCCGATATCCGACTTTGCGTGAGAACATTCAGTTGGTCGACGCCCTCCTCTCTTCGAAGATTCTCAAGTCTTCGGCAGATTGATAAGATTTGTGCATAGGACGCTTGAGGGCATGGCGCTCGCCCGAGGCCAAGGCTAAATATTTGGTATGCGTGGCGCACTGGTTTGTGGAACATCAGGCTGGCAGTATCGGGAGTTTCGGGGAGCATTCTATCCTGAAGAACTCCGCTCCGCCGATCTTCTACGATATTACTCCGAGCGGTTTTCCGCGGTCGAGGTCAACAGTACGTTCTATCATTTTTCGAGACCCTCGACGTTCGCGAAGTGGCGAGGCGAAACTCCCGATCACTTCTCGTTCGCGATCAAGGCGAATCGATATTTCACCCACTTCCATCGCCTCGGAGATCCTGAAGACCGCATGCCGGCATTCATCGAAAGCTTGGACGCACTCGGCGACAAACTCGGGCCGATCCTCTTTCAGCTTCCGCCGAGCCTTCACTTCGATCCGGATCGACTCGAAGCCTTCATCGAGCGACTTCCACGAGAAGATCGATTGCGTTACGTGTTCGAATTTCGGCACCCCACCTGGGACTGCGATGAGACTTACGAAATCTTGAGCCGTTCAAATGTCGCCATTTGCGTCTACGACCTGCGCGGCTACCAATCTCCGCCGATGCTCACCGCAAACTTTGGCTACGTACGACTTCACGGACCGCTCAAGCAACCCTACCGCGGCAGCTACTCGGATGAGGCACTCCAGACGTGGGCAAAGCGCTTAAAAAAATGGACCGGATCGGGGCGTGATGCTTTCATCTTCTTCGATAACACAATGACGGCCGACGCCATTCCGAATGCCGAGTTTTTGATTCGAGCGTTCGCCCGTGAAGGTTCACCACCTCGGCTCCATCCGGAACCGATGATGCCTCTTTGAGGATGAAGCGATGGGATTCAAACGCGTGCTTCTCTCTCTCTTCTCGATTCTCGTTTTGGTGTTTTTGGGGCTCGCCCTCGTCATTCACTTCCACCAAACAAAATTGATTTTTTATCCCTCCCCGCTCGCTCAGGGTTACAAATTCGACCCGCAGTTTGAGGAAATTTTCCTCGACGTCAACGGAAAGAAAGTTCACTCACTTCTTCTGGAATCCAAAACAAAAAATTCGCCTGGCGTCCTCCTCTATTTCCACGGCAATGCCGGAAGTCTCGAGGGCTGGTCGGAGGTCATGAGCGAGATCGTCGAACGGACCTCCTGGAGCGTGTGGGCGGTTGATTATCCCGGCTACGGAAAGAGCGAGGGTTCGATCTTGTCTGAGTCATCGCTCC
>SXSP01000535.1 GCA_005792225.1 Bdellovibrionales bacterium
CAACTTCGCGGCAAAATTTTTCCTCAAGCGTTTTCTCTACAGCCCTCGTTTGATGTCCCGCTGACATCGATCACCGAGAGAACGCCGTACACCGCGGCGAGCTTTAACTCAGGCAAAAAACAGGGAAACCTCCTCTTCGCCATCGATCCTATTCAGATCGCGACCGGTGAGAAGTACCTACTCGTGAGCTTCTACGACAGTACGGTTGAGACTCGATTGGCCGAAAAATATCATTCTGAGCGTGCGCGCACGATCAGTCTGCAAGAGGAAGTCCTCAATCAGCGGGCCGATCTTCTGATCCTGAACGATCAGCTGCAAAGAAAAGTGACCCAAACCGATTTCCTTTTGAAATTCTACGCCCGAACGAGATTCGCGCTCGAGGCGGATTCGATCGCGCGACATTTCTTGCAGCTGACCGCAACTGAATTTGGGTTTCGCCAGGGATATTTTTTCTCTCGAGAAAATGGGGACTCGGGTTGGCGCCTCGGCAGTTATTATTATGCCGATATGCAAAAGGAGCACGGAACGCGGCTTCAGGCGGAGGCTCAGAGCTTGATCCTTGCACCTAACTTTTCTTTGTTTAACGAAAATGTCGGCGTGCTCAACGACTCGATGCTTAAGGATCCGAATCTCCTCGGCCTGTATAAGAAACTCGCCGTCGAGAGCGTCGCTAACGGTGCCGTGCTTTCGCTCCGAAAAAATGGGCAGGCCACGGCGGAATTTCATTTTCTCAATTACATGCACAACCAGCGGATCGGTCAAAGCGCCCTCAACATGCTGGCCTATATGGTGGACCCGCTCCATTTGACGTTCGAAAACGCAGAGCTCTACCGGACGTCGGTCACGGATGAGTTGACCCAGATAAATAACGTTCGTTACTTCCGAATCCGTTTACAAAACGAGCTCGCGCGGGCCGAGAAAGACGGAAAGCCGCTCGCGCTCTTGATGCTCGACATCGATCATTTCAAAGCGATCAACGACAAGTATGGCCACCAGACGGGCGATCACGCGATTCAAGCTATGGCCAATTCGCTCAAGATGGCAGTGCGGGGCGGGGACGTCGTGGCCCGCTACGGAGGCGAGGAGATGGCGGCGATCCTCCCCGGTGCTTCACTCGAAACCGCGCTCGTCGTGGCCGAGCGGATTCGAGGCAATGTTGCGGCCATTCAGGTCGAGTCGGACTTGGGTCCAGTCCGTTTCACAACAAGCGTCGGGGTTAGTTTTTACCCCGGTGATGCGGGCGAGATGGAAGCACTCATTCACGCGGCCGACCAGGCCCTCTACCGAGCAAAACGCGAAGGACGCAACCGCGTCGTCGTCGCCGGAAATCCGGCCCCGACTCAGGGCTGAAAAGTATCAGGCAAATCATCGGAAACTCCGATGAAGTCATCATGGTGAATCTCGGTCGTCTCAGTGAAAAATCGATTCGGCGCATGCTCGGCAGCATGGCCCGGCGATCGGCGCTCTCGGGACCGTTTCACGTCTTTCTCTACTGGCTCACCGTTGTAAATACTGTCGATTTAGAGCAGGGGCATTATTGGATAGGCCTCTGGTGGATGGTGGGACTCTCCGCCTTGCGGCTCTCGATTTGGTTTAATGAAGCGAAGTTCTTCGTCACAAAGAGGGGACGGTTCGCTTACCGGGCGATCCTTGGCGCCATCATGGTCGGCATCGGCCTCGTTTGGGGGCTCTCATGCGCTGCGAAGTTCGTGGAACACGGAATCACGACCAGTTCGCTCACGACTCTCGCCTTCTGCTTCGGGATCGCCGCGATTTCGGCCGCGGCTTTCAGCTTCGATTTTGTTCCGGCGACCGCGTTTCAGCTCGTTCTCATGCTTCCGGTCGTTTACGTCCTTCACGTGAAGATCCACGATCCCGCCGTCCTCTCACTCACGGTTGGTATTTACGTTTACCTCGCACTGATGACGTTTACGGCGGCAGGACTCGCCCGCTTCCAATTTAGTATCGTGGCCGACTCTGAAATTATTGACGAGCAGCGGGCGACACTTGAAGCCGCAAACGAAACGATGAGCTCGATGCTCGAGAGTATCGGCGAAGCCTTTTTGAAATTTGACGAGCGCGGGATTTGCGTCAGTGCTCCGGGAGAGAAGGCAAAGGCCCTTCTGGCGCTCAACCCCTCCGGCCTCCATCTCTGCGACGTCCTCAGGGTGCCGGAGGCGAAACAAAAGACGATTAAGAGCTGGTATTCGATGCTCATCGCCGAGCGAATGGCGTTCAATGAACTTCTCGCCCTCGGCATCCTTAGCTTGAGAGTGCCTGAGACCGGTACTACGTTGAGCTTGAAGTATCATCCCATTCGCGACCGGGCGGGCAAGATTCGCGCGATCACCGTTACCGCCTCCGACATCACGAGGGAAGTACAGGCGGAAGAAAAAGCGAAAGTCGCGATGGAGCGGGCAACCCTTGTCTTGCGCGTGCAAGAAAATCGCATTGGATTTCGCTCGTTCCTTGAGGAATTTGAAGACGTTCTCGACCGCGCGATGACGTGGAAATCCGACGACATCTCGGATCTCCGCCGTGATCTGCATACGCTCAAAGGAACGGCGGCCCTCTTTGGTGCTAATGCGCTCGCGGAAGTCGTTCATGCGGCCGAAATGCGTATTCGCGAGCATGCGGCCGCCGGGGGATCGGAGTTGGTGCGTGAGTGCGGACTCGTCCTCAACCAAGAGTTTCTCTTGTGGCGCAATCGCGAGATGGATCTCTTTCTTCAACTCGGAGTCTTTGAGCATAACTACGTCGAGGTCTCGAAGCGAAAGCTCTCGGAGATGGCGGCTCGACTTTCGAGAGATTTGACCGCCTCGCGGCATTATCGTGAATTCGTGCGGGATCTCCTATCAAGTGAGTTCGGCGAACTCTGGAAGGACTTCGAATTTCATGTCGAGAAGACGGCGCAAAGCCTCGGGAAAAAAGTTCGATTTCTCGTCGCATCCAGTGGAACTGAGGGCGTTTCGGTCTCGCCAGCAGCCTACCGCGACGTCTTGAGATCTTTCATTCATCTCTTTAACAATGCCATCGATCACGGAATCGAAACTCCCGAAGTTCGCGCGGCGAAGGGAAAACCCGTACAGGGAACGATTCGCGTGACGTATGAACCTCTCGTCACGGCCGAGCGCAAGCAGATTCGCATTCTGGTGGAGGACGACGGACGAGGCATTGATGTTGAGATTCTCCGGGGTCTGAAGCGAAATCTTCGGGCGAGTGCCTCGCTTAGTGACCTCGATATCGCGCAAACGATTTTCGAAGATGGTCTCTCCACGCGCGACGCCGTGACCGAGATTTCAGGGCAGGGCATCGGGATGGGAAGCGTTCGCGCGGCGGTCTTGAAAGCCGGCGGGAGCATCCGCGTCCTCAAGACGGATCAAGGCGGCACGACGTTTGAAGTCCTCTTGCCGCATCACACGTTCGACGGTCGCTTGAGAATGGTGTCTTAAGAGCCTTGAGCGGCCGAAATTTCAACGGTGAACGAACCGAATTTCGAATCGAAACTCAAATGCATTTTGTTGTTCGGAAACACGGAGAAGATCGTGTGGTTGTTGCCTTTCACGACGATCGGAAATGACGGCTGATACTGATAGCCGTTTCGATTGTATTGCTCTTTTAAAAGGCCGAAGACGATGTTGGTGAGTTCGCTCACGGTGCCGTAGAGTTTATCTTCGGGCATTTCGTCGGGCGGGATCTTGAAAACACTGAAGGCGAGGGTTGAGAGGGTTTCGGCCGGAAACCCAACCGCGAGAACTCCCTCGAGACTCGACTGTCCGAAGGCGAGTACACCGGTGACGTATTGACCGCGCACGGGATTGAGTTCGATCTGCACGTCGCGAAGTTTGACCTGGCACGCGAAGAGTGAATTGAAGGTCTCGGCTACCGCCTTTTCGCACCAGCCCACCATGCGGTGATCGATCTCAAGATAGAGTTTTTCGCTTGATGCCATCAACTGACCTTATTTATTCGTTCGCAGCGCGCTGTTCGGGTTCGTCGAGAAGAATCTTCTGAAGCTTTGAGTGTAGCGCTTCCGGAGTGAAGGGCTTTGAAATGAAATCGAGGGCACCCGCTTCAAGTGCTCGAACAACGCTTTCGGTTTCGCGCTCGGCCGAGATCATGACGAATGGGATGGCTTCGTATTCCGGCGTGGACTTACATTTTTGAATCACTTCGAGACCGGTCATTCGCGGCATGTTCCAATCGAGGAAAACGCAAGAGTAAGCCTGGCCGGCTGAAGTGGCGGCTTCGATCTTCGTCATGGCCTCAACGCCATCGGATGCTTCTTCAAGATTGGAGAATCCCAGTTCCATCAGGGATTGTTTCATCATGGTACGAATGAGGGCGAAGTCGTCCACGATTAGAATTTTGAAATCCGGGTACATGTGATGACCTTTCGGAGATGCTCTCTAGCTGATCGGCCAGAGAGCCAGCAAAGTTGAAGATTAAATCGGTTTGTTCGAAGCTCAAATCCCGCTTTGAAAATCTCGACCTTTTACTGTGTGCTCGCGGCAGGTAACCGCGTTTCAAGAAGGCGCAATGCCGTGTTCAACTCGGGACTTGTCGGCGCAATTGACAAACCTTTGCGTGCCGCCTGAATTGCGAGTTCGAACTTTCCTAAACCCATCAAACTCAAGGATTGTCCCAAATAGGGAAGGTGAAGCCACGGCGAAATCGCGATCGCTTTTTCGAAAAGGTTCAGCGCAGTCGTCAAGTCGCCATGCTCGTACTTAAAGCGGCCGTAGTTGTAGTGCGTGAGCGCATCGCTCGCATGAATTTCAGTTGCGGTTTGAAGGAGCCGTTCGGCTTGATCAAGATTTCCCATTCGCTCAAAGGAGGTAGACGTCTTGATGTAGGCCTCAGCATCCACGGCCCGGGCGCGTAGATCGTAGCCTTTCTTAAAGGCGTCTACGGCCTCGTGATCCTTCTTCTGATCGGAGTACGCGCTCGCAACAACTCCCCAATCAAATGCTTCAAGGTCAGTGCGATCACCGGCGACATTCCAAAAACCGACGACAGCGAAGGGCGTCACCATAAGACTCGACACGGTCAAGATTCCGAAGCGTCTTGTTCTCATCAAGGTCCACGCTCGGGTGAATGCCGCCCCGGCGAACGGAAAGAGAAAAACCACGATCGGCAATCGGTATCGGTCGGTCACGTAATAGAGAAGAATGGAGCCGGCGTAAGCAAAGCCCATAAAAAAGAGAAACGGGGTGACCGATGGGCGCCGCGGATCGAGCCAAGAGCTCGAGAGTCCGAAGGCGGCGAGCACCGAAAGGATGCCGAAACTCACCAGCGGCCAACCGAGAAATGTCCCCATTTTCTCCGCGACGAACGTGACATCATAATTGTCAGGCTGCTCGTAATCGTTCCAGAAGAAAATGGCTTTATTGAGGACGGATGCGAGCTGCTGCATGGGATTCGCGAGCGCAAACGCAACACCCTTTTGGAACCAGTAATCAGAAACTTCTGAAGGAAGAAGCTTTCGTCCTAGCTCTTTTTCCGCCACGCGTGTGACATCCTGCTCTTCTTGCCCCGGCTCCGATGAGATCTCGGGTGGATAGCGGTTGGCGCCCGTGGTGATCTCGGAATTCCCCATGTAAAAATTGAAGCCGCTCGTGTAGTTGAGAAGGACAAAATCTCGGCTCGCGATGTAGTTGTGGATGGGCGCGGGTGAAACGGCGAGTGCGGTGCCGACGCTGAAGACAAGAGCCGGGAGAATCGCGGCTCGTCGCCATTTCACGACAGAAGCGAGCACCACCACGGGAGCCATGATCAAGACGTTACCGCGCGTGAGCGCGGATAAGCCAAGAAAGAGCCCGGCTGCGAAAAACTCGCGTTTTCGATTTTGCGAAAAGGCATTCGCCACAAAAAATAAAAAGACGGAGAGCAGGAAGATGCTCAGAGTCTCCTTCATGGCCGGAGCCGTATAAAAGATAAGAGGCCGGTAGAAGATCGCGAGAATTCCTGCGGCGACTCCAGCGAATTCACCGAAATGTTTTGCGGTGAACCACGCGAGTATGCCGCAAGTGAGGGCGCCCAAGAAGGCTTGCACGCACGAGACAACTAAAAACTCATGGCCGAAAACCTTATAGAGGAGCGCCAGAAAATAAGGGTAGAGCGGGGATTGATAAAAGGCGGTATCGCGGAGGAACTTTCCCGAGAGAATTTCTTGCGCCCAGGCGTCGTAGGCCAGGGCATCGAGAAGAGGAGCGCCCGCGTAGGGCGTTCGGAGCCATTGCGAAACGAATGCGAGTCGAACCACCAATCCCGTTGCGAAAACGAGCAGCGCGATCGTGCGCAGCCGAGGGCGTACCGGGAAGGCGTCGAGAGCCCGATCTCTCTTATAGGGTCTGGTATCGAGCACGTTGTAGCGGATGATATGAAACAGCGCCGCGACACCGTCGGCCGGGCCGATCTTTTTTCCCTCGGCGACAGTGCGAGGATTGTAGCTGATCGGGACCTCGCGAATGCGGGCTCCAATTCGCGACAATCGCGCCGTGAGCTCGAGTTCGATCCCGAAGCGATTGGAACTGAGCCGGAGACTGCGGGCGATCGAGCCCTTCATCACTTTATAACAGGTCTCGACGTCGCTCACCTTCGTCTTCGACATGAAATTAAAGAACCAAGTTAAAAACAGGTTCGCGAACATTTGGATGAATGAGAGCCAGCGTGCTTTCGCCCCGCCGAGAAAACGGCTTCCGTAGACGGCATCGGCTTCGTTTTTAATGAGCGGGGTGAGGAGAGCATCGTAGTCGTTCGGATTGTACTCGAGATCCGCGTCCTGAATCACGATGGCATCGTCGTCGTGAGCAAGCGTGAGCGCGTGCGCGAATCCCGTGCGAATCGCCGCTCCCTTCCCACG
>SXSP01000536.1 GCA_005792225.1 Bdellovibrionales bacterium
AAGAACGGAACGGGCTGGCAATTCAAGGTTGGTTACGCCTTTGAACTCTCAAAAACTCTCCGCCTCGGACCAAGCCTCATCTATCGCCGCGTGACTTACTCCAAACAAGACTTCTCCGATAAGCTCACGCCGGGGAACTCATACTCAGACCGCTCCTACCTCACGCAAGCGATCGACAGCGGCTTTACGCCGTTCGTAAACTTGATCATGATCTTTTGACCAAGAGCTTGGCGTCTTTGACCTAAGTCCGATATGCTTGGGTCATGAAAAAATTCTCTCCGCTTCTCGCGCCGATTTTGATCGGCGCCCTGTTCCTCTCCTCAGCGCCTGACGTTCATGCCGCAAAAATCCGCGGAAAGCGTGGCAAGAAGGCCTATCCCAACGTCATCGACAAGACCCTAAACGCCGCGGCGACGTGCACGCCGAAATCCGACGCGAAACAATTCAAATTCTGCACGGGCTTCCAAATCACCAACAAAGAAGTCGACACGCTCGTCAAAGATGGCCGCGCCGGGTGCGAAAGCCGCATTCGTAACGCTGGGTACGAGGTGGCTTCAAATAATGACGCGCAGAAAATCCCGCAAGATGAATGGAAAGACTTCATCGAGAGTTCGCAAATCGCACTCACTTTTCACAACGAAAAAGTCGTCGCCTTCAAGACCCAGGCGGGCTTTGTCGACTGCGCGCACGAGTGGATCCACGTCCTCCAGCAAACGAAAGCAAAAGACAAACTCCTAAGCCCCAGGGCTCGCGCACAAAACTTCAAAACCGCCGAGATCGCGATCCGCGAGCAAGCCGATAACGTTGAAAAACTCGAGGCCGATGGCAAAAAAGCTCACGCGATCATCCAAGCCGGAAAAGCCCAAGAGGCGATCGATCGGCTCCGCGAATTCTCTCTCCTCGAACAAACCCTCGACGAAACCGAAGCACACTTCTTCATCCTCCGCTCGTGTGAGCGCCTGAAATGCACGGATGAAGATCGCGAGACGGCGCTCGCCAACCTCTATCGCCGCAAAGAGACCTTGAGCCCGCAACTTCGTCTGGAAGTCGAAACGAAAGCGCGCGACATCATCGAATCTAAAAAGAAAGTCGCGATCGAAGCCGCAACGAAACTTTGGAAGCCGCTCGACGAGGCGCAAGTCGGTGCGTTCATCACCGAAAAATTCGGTCAGGACTGGAAAACACTTATCAAAAAAGTCAAAGCCGAGGGCATGCGTATAATCGTTCTCGAGAGTGCGCTCGCACCCGCGGCTGAGTTCGGCGAAAAGATTCCGTTAGAGATTCTCAAAGATCTCGATCGCCCAACCGCCGAAGACCAAGCTCTCATGCGTGAAAGTAAGATCCTCACCGGCGGAGCCCTGGCAAAGTTTCTTTGCACCGGCGACAAGAACTTCAAACCTGCCATTCTCGTGACCCCGAGTACAACCCGCGCGGCGATCGTTCACGAGAGCCTGCATTTCAAGCAAAGTGTTCTCAACGCCGATTATTGTGCGACGGTGTTCGGCCAACGTGAGGTCGACGCGGCTTTCAATTCCGGCAAGCTCGACCGCAAAACACATGACCAAAAGCTTTTGCTCGCGCAAGCGCTCAACGCGATAGCGGAAAAAGAAGTGTACACGCTTCTTCTGAAACATCGCGATCTTCTCGGTAAACCGGAGAGCATGAACAACGAACTCATGCTCCGCTCCTACGAAGAGTGGTTGGGACTTCTCTCTAACGATTGACAGCTCTCCGGGCCGCGAAGAAACTCGCGTCATGATTTGCCGTTATTACGTCATCACGGAGGTCTCAACATGAAATTCGAATCATTCGCTCACGGTTGCGTGAACCTGATGGGTGACTGCGCGGATGAATCGGGCGGCTGGGGACTTCCGACGACAATTCCTCAGAAAACGCACGTCCGCCTCGAGAGACGAACGGATCCGCTCATCAGCGCTGAGTCCGACGCCTTTCCTCAACAAAAAGAGACCTATCGACTGGGTGAAGAAGTTAAAACCAATGGTTGGATCGACGTGCTTCAAGGCATCACTCAGCGCTTAAGCCAAGATGGACACCGCATCGGTGGATTCGATGCCCGCGTCCAGTCTTCGGTGCCCGTAAATTTCGGCCTCGGTTCGAGCGCGGCCTGGGGTGTGAGCTTCCTAAAAACTCTGCGCTCCGCGTACGATCTAAAGATCTCCGACGTTGCGATCGCACAAATCGTTCATCGAAGCGAAATGGAATTCAGCGGCCGACACTCCGGAATCACCGACGCGATGGCGTGCGCCCTCGTTCGTGTGGGAGAAGCGCTCTTTCTCGACACAAAAGAACTCTCGTTTGACCGTGTCTCGCTTCCCGTGGAGAGCATGGACGTCATCCTCCTTGACTCAGGCGTTCGGCCGGCCTCTGCCATCTGGGCCGAACGGGTTGAGGAGAGTCTCGAGGCCGCGCGCATTCTTGAAGTTCGCGACCTGCGCGCTCTCACCGACATCACTCAGCTGGATCGTCTTTCAGAACCCCTCAAGCGCCGCGCCCGCCACGTCGTGAGCGAAAACATGCGTGTCCGTGAGGCCGCGCAGGCGCTACGCGCTCGGGACTTGAAGCGCCTGGGTGAGCTGTTCTTGGCCTCGCATCGCTCGCTTCGGGATGACTTTGCCGCCAGCACGGAGGAGCTCGACGCTCTCATCTCACTCTGCCAAGCGCAGGGGGATTTTTACGGAGCCAGGGTCAACCGCGGGGGTGTCGTTGTAGCGATCACTAAACCCCGTCGCAGCCAAGAGGCAGCAGACTCCGTCCTTCGCTCCTACGCGCGGCAGTTCCCGGCGCTCAACGCACGAGTTCTCGTCTGATGGTGGGCATGGGGCATGGGGCTTGGGGCTTTGAGCTTTGAGCTAGCCGTAAGTCTAGGGATTTAATCTTTGAGTTCTTCGAGCTGTTGACAGAGTTGGTCGAGGAGCACTTGGGTCTTACGCTGAAATTCTTTGGCGGCTTCGTCAGCGGCTTTAGCCTTATTGCGTTCGGCGGCACTCTCTTCAGCCGTGCGAATGCGACGCGTACCGAGAGACTCCCAGTCCGCAAACGCGGTCTCAAGCTCCTTCAACGTGCGATTGAGCTTGTTATTCGAACGTGATCGATGTGACGCCATACAATGAGCATCGCTGGCGCATGTGAATTTAGCAAGACAAAAACCGACCGATGGTCGATGCACGAACGTCGAGTGAAGGGACCGCGAGGCCCGCCTTCGTTCATCCGAATTTCAATGCTCAAAACTAGCCTTTTCCCTAGGAAAAGTAGTGGTTGACCGTGCTCGTTTCGCTCGCGCATGATACGGCCGTTTCGCGAGGTCTAGTCTCCGTCAAGCACACGATTCGAGGTTTCCAAATGGCAGAAGAAATCATTTATACCATGAAGGGTGTCGGCAAGGTTTATCCGCCGAACCGCTACGTTCTTAAAGACATCTATCTTTCCTACTTCTACGGCGCGAAAATCGGCGTGTTGGGTTTGAACGGCGCGGG
>SXSP01000537.1 GCA_005792225.1 Bdellovibrionales bacterium
CCACATCCTCGTCGCCGGTGGCCTGTCAAAAGCCGTCGAGCGAATCCGCGAACATACGAACGAGAAAGTCGAAGTCGAATGCGCCACCCTCGATGACGTGCGCGAGGCCGTCTCCATGAAAGTCGAACACATCATGCTCGACAACATGGCAAACGACATGATTCGTCAGGCGCTCGATCTGATTCCTGACGAAATATTGGTCGAAGCGAGCGGCAATATGACCGTGGACCGCGTGAAATCCGTTGCCGAACTCGGCGTTGATTTCATCAGCGTCGGCGCCATCACTCACTCCGCGCCCGCGGCTGACGTGAGCCTTCTCTTCGACTGGCAAGAATCCGAAATGGTTCCGATCTGAGCGACGTCCCGATGAACATCTACGCCTGGACACGCGCATGGGCCCTCGACGAGGGCCTTAAACTTTGGGCCGAGGAGCGGGTCGAATCGACCAACTCGGTCGCGAAAGACGACGCCTCTCCCATCACTCTTCCCGTTCTGGATCGCGGTGAAGATGTCTCCGCACCCACTTTGTATCTTGCGAACCATCAATCTGGAGGACGCGGCCGCGGCGATCACGTTTGGACGACTCCGCCCGGATCTCTTCTCTCGTCTTGGAGTTTCGCCTTAGCTCGAGTGCCTCAGCCCATCTTTTCTCCTCTCGCGGGGCTCGCCCTCTTCGAGGCGGCGCTCGAGACTTGGCCCGAGATCGCCTTCAATCTCAAAGCGCCGAACGATCTCTTCATCGACAAAAAGAAAGTCGCGGGCATCCTCATCGAAACGATCGATCGAGGCCCCACACGACACACCGTCGTGGGAGTCGGTCTCAACGTGACTGCGTCCCCTCCGGAAATCGAGACCGCCACTTCAATCACTGATCACTTAAAGACGCCGCTCACGGAAGCCACATGGCGACGGTTTTTAAGTGCGTGGGCTTCGCGGCTTCGCGAAGCTCTCCATTCAGGGCAAAGAGATGGCCTGAGCCCATCGGCTTGCGAACGGATAAAGGGTGCGCTCAATCGCCATCCTCTTTTGCGTGAACCGATCCTCGAAGTCGATGAGCGCGGCCAACTTCGATCTTCGTCGCGGGTCATCTACTGGCACGAGCTGTGAGTGACGACTTTAAGAGAGTGTGTTACATCCTGGGCCATGGCTTTAACTTACACACCTGATCCTTCGATCGGCCAAGCTTGCCCTGACTTTCAGCTTCCCGGAACAGACGGAAAAATGCATACGCGCGCGGAGTTCGAAGGTGCGCGGGCACTGCTCGTCATGTTCATCTGCAATCATTGTCCCTACGTCATCGCGGTCGAGGACCGCCTCGTCGCTCTCGGGCGGACTTTCGGTCAGCAATCCGTAAAAATCGTCGCGATCTCAAGCAATGATCCCGAACAAAAACCCGCGGACTCCTTTGAGAACATGCAAAAAAAGGCGTATCCGTTTCCCTACCTGCACGATGAATCGCAGGCGGTCGCGAAAGCGTTCGGCGCCGTCTGCACGCCGGATTTTTTTCTGTACGATGAATCGTTAAAGCTCGTGTATCGCGGGCGGCTCGACGACTCCTGGAAAGACGCGTCCCTCGTGAAGTCCGAAGAACTTAAAGCCGCGATCGAAACTCTCCTTGAGGGGCGTGAAGTAACCCGCGAGCAGCGCCCGTCGATGGGCTGCAGTATCAAATGGAAGCCGCAAAATATCGCATGAGGAATTTCAAATGAAATGGGCAATCATCGGAACGCTCACTCTCATCGCCGTCTTCGCCCTCGGCCTCTTCATCTACGTCGGCGGCTACAAGCCCGTGCAGACGGAAATCGGAGATCAAGGCCCACTTAAAATTGTTTACAAAGAACACATCGGCGCCTACCACCAAATCATGCCGGTTCTCACCGAAGTCGAAGGCTGGGCGCGACAAAATGGCGAGGCCTGCAAACTCACGTTCGGTGAGTACCTCGACAATCCGAAGCTCGTTGCCGAAGATCGCCTCAAAAGCCACGGCGGATGCGTCGTCGAAAAAGATTGGTCCTCAGGTCTACCGGCGGGTTACGGTTACCGCGAGCTTCCGCGCCGTCTTTATTTAAGCGCGGTCTTCGAAGGCGCTCCTTCCATCGGTCCGCTCAAGGTTTATCCCAAAGTGGACGACATCATGCGCGAACAAGGCTACAAACCCGATGGCGCGGTCATCGAAACCTACGAGATCCTCTCGGACCGCGAGGTACGAACGAGGTATTATTTCCCGGTTTCAAAGTGAGAGCGGCTCGCCTTGCCGTTCCTTTCAGAGAATTTACAATCGCGGCGCTCAAGCGACGAACTTTGCTCGAAGCATGGTAGGGGTTCCTCAACCAAAGGAGTCTCCACATGAAATTTTTATTCGCGTTCGTGCTTCTTTTCTCGTCGACTTCGAGCTTCGCGGCGTTTGAGCAGTTAAATTGCGTGAGCCCCGTGACTGGCGCTGACTTCTCGGTCCAATACGATCGTTGGACCAGCCAAACTCGTTACCTCGTCGGATGGAACCTCCAGCAAGCTTTG
The DNA here is from genome assembly GCA_005792225.1 of Bdellovibrionales bacterium. Lineage (GTDB taxonomy): Bacteria > Bdellovibrionota > Bdellovibrionia > Bdellovibrionales > JAMPXM01 > SXSP01. Next base: position 2,518 of record SXSP01000537.1, read on the forward strand.
CGCGCCCAAGGAACATCCGAAGTTCTTTCGACGGGTCTCGCGTCGATGTCGGGAGACTCTCAGAACTTCGCCTTCTCGACGAAGCATTACAGCAACACTCATCTGCTTGAGGCGAGAAGCGAGAGCGGCGGCATCAAGATCTCCTACCGCTTCAGAGACGAAGCGACTTCGACTTACTTCTTCCAGTGGGGCGAGTGCCGCTTCAACTAATATCCCGGGTTCATTCGCCGGAAGAGTTTATCCGGCGACAACCCCGGAAGGCCCTCGTACTTCCAATACCTTTCGGGCCACAGCGCGCGGTCGAAATGCATCGGCTCGGGCGCGAGGCCCAAAATCTTCGCGATCAATTCCGAGCAGTAAACTCGGTCATCACTCCAAGAAAAATCCGAATCGTACGGCTTACCCAAAAAACGAGCGACCACCGGATCGGGCAGTTTCGGAAGCGAAGGTAAGTTCACCACCGAGCCGATACGACCCATTTTTCCGAGTTCACGGGTGCTGATCACTTCAACGCCGCGAAACGGATGAGCGTGGAGCCATCCGTCCCCGTACGAGATCGCCACGTGCGCGAATCTACCCCCTGGCTCAAGCTGAATGAGCCGGCCGTCAGCCGAATAAAACTCAATAAAAGCGATTTGCACGTGCGCGGCTTGAGCCGGTCCGGCCAAGCCGAATGCGACAAGCGCGGTCGACAGGGCTTTCATTTTTGACTCCGCAAGCGGCGCGCGCTCATCGCAAGTGCGGCGGCTGCCGTATTCTTTAAAACATCGCCGGGCAAAAACGGAATGAGGCCCGCCCACAGAAGCTCATCGCTCGAAACAAAGAATGCGAGGACCGCGAGGCCGCACGCAAACGTGATCACACTGCCGAGGGTTGCGGCAGTCCATGCTTTTAAAAAGGAAGTCGTCCACCCACGATCGGCGAGAGTTCCGACGAAGTAAGAGGCGCAAATCATTCCGAGAAGATATCCGAGCGTAGGCCCCCAAACGAGTGCCGAACCGAGTTTCGCGAAGATCGGTAAACCCATCGCTCCTAACATCAAATACGACGCCGTCGTCGCGAGCGCGCGTTTTCGACCGAAAATCAAAGAGACAAAAGCCACGCCGAAAGTTTGGCCCGTGATCGGCACCGCCGTCCAAGGGAGGACGATTGAAACTTGCGCGAGCACCGCAAGGAGTGCGACTCCCGCGCCGACAACGATGATGTTTTCCGCGACACGGTTTCCCCTGTCCGCGACAAGTTTTGAAACGAGAGCTTGCTCCGTCATCTTGGCTCCTCTATAGGTTCGCCTATGAGGTTTACCGGAAATTTTCATCATCTCGCAACGGCCGAAAAGAGATTTTAGTTCCCAATAGTTGAATCAGTAAACTAAAACGACGCCATGAAGATTCGTAACTACCTGAACGAGAGTCCGTTAGTCGCCCTTAACGGCGTCTATGAAGCCGTCATCACCGACCTCAATCGACAGCTCCGAAAAGAGGGTGTCAATCTCATGCAGGGACTCATCCTCACCGCGCTTCTCTTTGAGGACAGTGAGACCGTCACACCCTCACAACTGGCCGAAGTTTTTCAAACCAGTCGGGCCAACGTCAGTCATATGGTCTCTCACTTGGAGGCGAATGGTTGGGTCAAGCGAGCGGTGAATAAAGAAGACGCCCGCAAATTTCATCTTCTCCTCAAACCCGAGGGGAAGAAGGTGGCGCTCCGGCTCATCAAGTTCTATGACTCGATTCAAAACAAAATTGAAAAGCAAATGGGCGAATCGCGCAGCCGCAAACTCGTCGACGGCCTTCATGAATTAAAGGCCATCTACAAGAATCGAGCTTAGCCCTTATCGTCTTTCCCTTTAAAGGGTTTCACAAGGTCTTCGAGGTTGAATTCCGTCTCCGGGATTTCGATTCTTCCTTCTTTGTTGATCCTCGTCGTTGAGGATTGCGAAGCCTGCTTCGGATTCGGCCGTCGGTAGCCCGGAAGTTCGTTGTGTTCGGATTCTCCTGGCTCTGAAGGCGGCGGAGGCGGTCCTCCCCTCCCATTGGATGGTCGCGGCGGAAGGACGAGCGATGGCAGAGTCTGCTCGTAGACACCCGTGGCACTCGAGAGATCAATTTCCTGCGAGATTTTTGCGATCGTCGGCGGAGGCTCGGGCATCATCCAGTCGGTCTTCGCGTCCAACCAGGCTTGATAGCGCTCGAACGTCCAATTGCCCTCGGGGCCACCGCTCTGGAGCATCGATGTGAGTTTCGTGACTTCACCCTTGCGGATAGCATTGCGGGTCGCATGCGTGCCGACCATGATCTCGAGAACCGGCACGAGAATCCCCGGCTGATTCCGATACGTCATGCGCTGACTGACGATCGCCACGAGTGAGTCCCCGAGCTGCGAGAGAACGGTCGACTGACGCTCGGGAGGAAACGCCATCATCATCCGGTAAACCGCATCGGCGGCGTTTGATGAGTGCATCGTCGCGATCACGAGGTGCCCCGTCTCGGCCGCGTTCAGGGTCCAGCGCATGGCTTCTGAGTCGCGCATCTCGCCAACGACGATGATATCGGGATCTTCACGGAGACAATCCATGAGGCCGCGCTCGTAGCTCGGCGTATGCACGCCGACTTCGCGCTGACGGATGATCGATTTTTTGGGCTGGATTCGGTATTCGATCGGGCTCTCGAGCGTAATGATGTGTTTCGCCGATTTCTGATTGATCTCCTCGAGCATCGCCGAAAGCGTCGTCGATTTTCCGCTGCCCGTGGGGCCCGTCAGAAGAATGAGACCCGTCTCGCGCGTTAAGTAATCCGCGAGCTGAGGATGGAGATTACAAGTGCGAAAGGTATTCGTCGCGGTCAAGAGAAGCCGAACCGCGAGCCCGATCCCACGGTCTGAGCGCATCACGTTCACCCGACATTGAACGCCCGAGATGACCTTCGTGAGATCGTAAGATCCACGCTCCTGAAATTGCTGCCAGTCATCGATCGGGAGCAGGCGGCTCGCGATCGAGCGGAGCGAGTCGTGTGAAAGTACGGTCTGCGTTCGCTTCAGCGCGCCGTTCACACGAAACATCACGGGCAAGTTAGGTTCAAAGTGAATGTCAGTCGCACGCTGCTCGAGAGCCGCGCGGACGATTTCGTCAAAGGTCATCGAGAGTCCTCATCGAGTGAAGCACCACTTCTTTTTTCTCGCATTTGGTGAGCGTTTACAAGGCGGGCTCCGCAACACGCGACTCGACCGGAGTCTAGACTTGAGCGCCCGCGGTCCAAGACTTTCGGTGGAGATGCTAGACTTCTCGAATGAAAACCACGGATTGGAATCAGCAACAAACGCGGACTCAAACTGAGTTCATTCGCATTTACGAATTACTCCCGGCGATCTTCGGAATCGCATTCACGAGTTACGGCCTGGCTCCGCTTCTCACTCCGGGAACCCAGCCTCGTACGGCCCTCACGATGATTTGCCTCATCGTGGGTGTGATCGCACTCGCCATCGACTGCAAGCGTTTCTCTCATCATACAGGACTTCAAGTGCTCACTCCGGGTTACTGGACGGAGCGACGGATTTCGGGGCGACGCAAACTCGGAATCGGCGTCATCGCTCTCTCTGCCGGATTTGCTCTGGCATCCGCGATCTCAACTTTGATTTCGTTTTACGGTGATCGCATCGAGCACGCGGCATTGTTGAAGTCTGGGCAAATCGCGCAGGCGCAAATTCTCGCCCGCTGCGGTTCGAATGCCTTTGGCTGCGTAACGATCGACTTTACCAATCCGAATCGGATTCAAAAGTCGATTCCGATAGATCGCACGCATTACGACCTTCTCGAGGCGGGCGATATGATCACGATCGTGTACCCGATTGGCCGAGCCTCGGAGGCAGTTTTCACTGAGTTCAATTTCGATCGTTGGAGACCGGAAGTTCCACTTGCGTGGACTTGGATCGCTCTTGTCGCGTTGAGTTTAGGCTGGTTTCCGTTAAAGGGGCGGCTTCTCGGATTTGTCGTCCGCAACCGCGGCTGATTCTTCTGGTCCCCTGTGGCTGCGTTCGTTTTCGAGCGCCGTCTTTCCGGTGATTCCCACCCACTCAGGCAGGAAAATCATAAAGAGGACGTAGACCACAACGCCTACGATCACGACGACAAAAAGAATCCACCAGGGAAAACCAGAATCCATGACCCGAGGTGTAGCACCCCGGGCCTGGCAGGACAAGTTACGCTTGTTGGCTTCGAAGAAGATTCAAGGCGCTTCCAGACTGGAACCACTTGATCTGTTCGTTATTGAACGTGTGCTTGAGCTCGACCGACTCTTTTTTGCCATCCGCATGGGTCACCTCGAGAGTGAGGCTCTTTCCTGGAGCAAATGTCGAGAGGCCGCGAATCGCGACTCGATCATCTTCTTTGATCTTGTCGTAATCAGTGGGGTTCGCGAACGTGAGTGGCAAAGCACCTTGCTTCTTCAGGTTCGTCTCGTGAATGCGCGCGAAGCTCTTCGTGATCACGGCGACTCCGCCGAGATGACGGGGCGACATCGCCGCGTGCTCACGGCTCGAACCTTCGCCGTAGTTCTCATCACCGATGATCACCCAACGCTGGCCCTTGGCTTTGTAGTCGCGGGCGACTTGCGCGAACTCTTTACCGGTTTCACCGGTGAGAACGTTCTTGCCTTGGCCGATCGCATTCGTGAACGCGTTCGTCGCGCCGAGAAGCATATTGTTCGAGATATTGTCGAGGTGACCGCGATACTTGAGCCACTTTCCCGCCGGCGAAATGTGGTCCGTTGTGCACTTTCCCTTCGCCTTGCAGAGAACGAGCATGTTCTCAGCCGCATCCTTGCCATCCCACTTCGCAAACGGCGCGAGGAGCTGGAGACGATCGCTCG
>SXSP01000538.1 GCA_005792225.1 Bdellovibrionales bacterium
GGGTTCAGTTGCGATTCACCAGCGGCGAGTGCTCGGGTACCGGCTTCGGAGCTCCGGCAGGATTTGGGACTCGTTCACGCTGACTTGAAACTTGAATGGCCCACGAACGGTTTTTGGCCCGATCACGTTCTTTCACTCGAATTCTCCCAACCGGTGGCGCTTCAAGATGTCGTCGATCAGATGAAACTCGAGTCGGCTGCGGCTCTCACCATTCAGCCTTACAACGGCGAGACTTCGTTCGCGAAGAAGCACACATTTATTCTCCAGACGTCCAATTACGACGTCGTAAAATTTAAACTCGGTTTTCCCGCCGGTTTTTGGCCGGAGACAGGAATTACGCTCGTCACCGGGCTCAACTGGAATCATGAGCTTGTCACTCCGCCGCTAGAAAAACTTTGCCCTGAATCGAATCAACTTATCTTCGAGGCTTCCCATGGAAAACAAAGGCTCGTCGCCTGCGGAAGTCCTGAGGCGAATCCTTACCTCGTGACGGATCTGATTCTCTGGAAGCTCACGGGTGGAAAAGAAGATCCCGCAATCCAGCTCTCGAGCGGCGGGGATACTGAAGAAGAAGTGAAGAGTTCCGTCGTTTGCTACGGAAAAGAAAAGACTCGTATCTATGTTGCTCCCGTCGTCGAGGGCGAGGTGATCGATACGAATGGTTCGCCGTTTCAGCGGTGGGGTGAGCGAAGTGGCTTCGTTTGCGATCCGGACAAAGTTGATTGTTTCGCCGAGAGCATTGTGCTGAGCGAGACTTGCGCGAGTCCCGTCGTCAATCCTCCTTGACCGAAACTTCTCCCGGAGAGAGTCTTGAGGCTCCGCAAACGGGAGACAAAATGAGATTCTTGGTTCTGGTTCCCTTCCTTCTCTTTCTTTCCTTATCTTCGTGTGTTAACAAAAATGCTGCGCCGAAGGCTGAAGCTCCTCGAAGTGAATCCATCGAGCGAGCAGATGAAGACAATTTGACTCAAGCCTTCGCCTCGATTCGCAAGGAGCAAGTTCGGTCGGTCGCCTATGACCTGACGTTCACCCTGACGAAAGGAAGCGACGAGTACCGAGTTTCCACGATCGTTGATGTCGACCTCGCTCGCATCGATCAACCTCTCAGTTTGGATCTCGTTGCGAAATCCGTCGATAAGGTGGTCATCAACGGCAACGAAACGAAAGATTTCCGAGTGCGGAAGGGAAGCCTCGAGATTCCCGCCGCTCTCCTGAAGGAAAAGTCGCGCATCGAGATCTCGACGGTTGGAACCTACAGTAAAGATGGTCATGGTTTTCAGCGGATCGTGGATCCGGCGGATAAAGCCGAATACATCTACACGGATTTTGAACCGTATCGCGCCCACACGATGTTTCCTTGCTTCGACCAACCGGATCTGAAAGCGAAAGTTCGCGTTACGATCCAAGCACCAAAAGATTGGAAGCCCCTTGCGAACTCCGTCGTCGAGAGTTCGGTCACAAACGGCGACCAGATGACGACGCGCTTTCGTGAGATGGTTCCGATCAGCACCTACCTCTTTTTCGTCGGGGCGGGCCCTTTTGTAGAATGGAAAGATTCCTTCGGAGACCTGCCGCTAGTCCTCTACGCGAGAAAATCGCTCGCTTCGTTCGTTGACCATCGCCAAGTCATGGAGACGACAAAAAAGGGACTTCAGTTCTTCAACGAGTACTTCGGTTATCCGTATCCCTTCCCCAAGTACGGGCATGTCTTCGCGCCCGAGTTTGCCTGGGGCGGAATGGAAAATCCGGGCATGGTGACCTTAAGTGAACGCTACATCCGGCGTGGCAAAATGCTTCCGTCGCAGAAGTCGGATTTTGATAGCTTGATACTGCACGAAATGGCTCACATGTGGTTCGGCGATCTCGTGACGATGGCTTGGTGGAACGATCTCTGGCTCAATGAAAGTTTCGCAACTTACGCCGCGGCTCTCGCCCTTGATCGGGGCCTAAAGAACCCCGATGCGTGGGCCGACTTCCATGCAACGAAGAGCTGGGGCTATCACCAAGATCAGCTCGTGACCACGCATCCGATTGAAGGGGCCGTGGAAGACACGCGCACGGGAAAAGGAAATTTCGACGGCATCACTTACGGGAAAGGTGCGTCTGCCTTGAAGCAGTTGCACTTCTTCGTGGGAGAAGAAGGGTTCAAAAAAGGCCTGCAGTCTTACTTCGCGAAGTATGCTTTCAAGAACACGGTTCGGAAGAACTTCATCGACGAAATCTCCGCGGCCTCCGGGCGTGACCTCAATCAATGGACGACCACGTGGTTGCAGACCGCTGGTCCCCAAAGAGTGCAGGTGAATTGGTCTTGTGATGCCGGTCGAATCAAAGCGATCGAGATTGAGCAAACAGCCAGCGTATCAAAGACACTTGCCCCCCACCGGACTCGAGTGGGTCTCTATAAACTAGGAACGAGCGGCAAGTTGGGCCTCAGTAAAACTCAAGACGTCACGTTCGAAGGCGGGAAGACTTTCATTCCCACTCTCGTTGGCGAACCTTGCCCAGATTTCATCTACGGCAACGTCGATGATCACGACTATGCGCTTTACTCGCTGGACCCCGTGTCGCTCAAGCTCGCCAGGAATGGCCTGAGTGGTGGATTTGCGGAGCCGATCTTGAGACTCATGGTTTGGAGAACGCTCTACCAGATGATGATGGATGCAAAGATCACGGCGGGCGAACTCTTTGAGAATTCCATTCCGGCCTTCGCCAGTGAATCGAACACCGCCGTCCTTGCGGCCCTGCTCGGTCGGCACAGTCCCGTGCGCGAGGCGTATTTTCATTATCTCACGCCCGAGGATCGCTCGCGACTTGCGCCGAGTTTCGAAAAGACAATTTGGTCGCGCGCGACAGACCTGGAGTTCTTTGATTTCTACGTTTCCATCGCCAGCTCACCTGCGGCACTCGGTCGCTTAAAAACGTTCCTCGACGGCCAAGGTCTACCTAAGGGCGTAAAACTCGATCAAGATCGACGCTGGTCGGTGATTCATACCATGGCGCGCGAAAACTACCCCGGGATTTCCGGCATCATCTCAACCGAAGAGCGCCGCGATCCGACGACGGTGGGCCAGCGCAATGCCTTCGCAGCTCGCGTCGCGGTTCCCAATGCGGCGGCGAAGCGCAAATTTTGGACGGAACTCTTAAGCCCCGAGAAAATTCCATTCTCAACATTACGGTGGGCGGCCAGAAATTTTCACGCCCCTGATCATCCAGAACTCTCGAAAACGTTCGTACAAGATTACTTCTCACGCCTAAAAACCATGGATTGGAGCGCCAACGACACGTACGTGGGGATTTATTTCGATGAGATGTTTCCGTACAACCTCTGTTCCGAAGCTCTCTTGAAACAAAGCGAGGAGACGATGAAGGTCGCCACAAAGATGACCGCTCTCTCGAAGAGGGGTTGGCTCGAGGCGAACGATGAATTACGTCGTTGCATATCCATCCGTGGCCTTGCGCAAGCGAAGGCGCGATGACGGAAATCGAACTTCAAGACTGGATTGACTTCGCCCTCGCTCATCCGTTCGCGCAGAAATGGCCCGAAAGTCAGATTCGTCGCTTCGTGAATGATCTGACTTCCTCGCCTGAATTTGTTTACCGAGTGAGCGATGAGCACGGAAAAGCGTGCCTTGCCGTGCTCGTGGATCGAATCAACAACCGCGGTAACGATGCAATCCTTGAAGTTATCGGGATGCGCCCGGGCGCTCGCGAAGAAGAGATTCTCGCAGGTCTGCTCACCACCGCCAAATTGAACTTGATCCACGAACGCGATGGTATTGAGATGACGTTTCCCCAGAGCAAGGTCTTCGCTCAGAATTTCACCCATCAAAATCAGATGAATCGGTATTACGATGCCTTTGACATGCGGGTGGAGAACTTCCCTCAATTTCCGGCGGAAATCGAAGTGGAGGAACCTACATCCTCTGATGACCGAGAGTTTCATGCACTCGTGAAGGCGAGTTTCGCGGAAAGCCTCGATGCGAGCATTCCTGATTTCGACACTTGGTTAAAGGCCCGAAAGGCTGCTAACCCGGAGACCGCTCGATCTTGGATCACCCGCGAGGGCTCCAAAATTATCGGGTATTTGAATTTAGGATTCGCGCCGGAGCTCGAGCCCGAAGTTCGCACGGTTGGCGTCGATGCCGCTTACCGAGGAAGGGGCATTGGTCGCAGGCTCATCGAGCATGCTCTTAATTTTCTTCGTAAACGAAACCAGAATGCCTGCACCCTCACGGTTTCCGCGCAAAACGAAAACGCCCTCGCGCTTTACGAGAGCCTGGGGTTTCGAGAAACCGGGCGAACGACCGTCTATCGATGGGCGCGAAATCGGCCCTAATGCCGGGGCCGATGCCATTTTTTGTCGCCCTGACTTCACGAACTCTAGTTAAAACGAGTTTCAGGAGGAGTGTCTACTGGCTTGATGTTTGCTCAGATCTTTGACGGTTCGATTCGACGTCGCCTTGGACGACCTCGGTCGCCGTAGGCCAAAAGGAGCAACCGTGAAAAAAGCCATTTTCTCCGCCGTCGTGATTTTAAGTTTCGTGGGCTGCGCCCAAAGACTTCCTCAACGACCGAAGCCCGGAACCGCCGTGGCGAAGGAAGAGACTAAACAAAATCCGGTTGAAAAAAACGGAGGCTCTCCACTTCTTCCCTCGGGACAGCAAAATCCTGGCGATGCTCCGACCGGTGGACCCATCGGCGGGCTTCCGCAGGATCGCCCGGCTCCCTCGACTCCAGTTGTGATCGGAAATAATAATGATGGACCCGGCGCAGATCAGCCAGGTGAACAACCAGGTGATCAGCCCGGTGAACAGCCACCTGATCAACCAGGAAATCAGCCGGTCTCGCCAGGCGTTCTTCCCGCGCCGGCAGTTGGGCCCGCGCCCGTGTTGGCTGAACCCACCACGCAGGTCACTCCTGGCGATTCCGTTTCGAACTGCAGCTTCAAGTTCGACGCGTTGTCACCCGCCGATGCGGCGAAGTCGTTGGAAGGTTGGGCGGGTCTTTGGATCGACTCTTCTCCCTCAACTGAAGTCGGCGAAAATCAAAAGTGGTCGCTCTCCCTCGGAGCAAACGTAAAAGACATTTTCGTGGGCAAGGCAAATTTGAAGGCGGGCGAGACGAAACCATCAAGCTTCGACGTTCTGGCCAAGGCGCTTTCCTATAAAGTAGGAAGCGCTCAAAATGACTTCCGCATTCTCGAAATTGTCTTCATGACCGAGCCGAAAAAGGAAGTGAAGTGCCTGACGTACGCGGTGAAACTCGAGCGTTCCGCAGACGGAAAAACTGACGTCTTAAAGGTGATGGGCCCGGCGCGAGTTCTGAGTTCGAAGCCGGTTCCGGTTGAAGAGTTCTTCGAGCGTGAAAACGGAAAAGTAAAAGTTCTGAATCGTATCTCAGTTCAGTAACTGTCGAGCCGAAAAAAA
>SXSP01000539.1 GCA_005792225.1 Bdellovibrionales bacterium
AAGTTCGTAGCCTGTCGGCCCGAAGGTCGGCACCGAAAGATTGCAAGAGCAGGCGGCCGCACGCGCGAGGCGGGCGTGCTCAGGTTTCATCTGAGTCATCGTATTTGCCGATTGCTCAAGACTTAGGTTCATCGCCTGACATGAATTCAGAGAGCACAAGGCCTCGATACTCTCAAAGCTTTTCGCGAGTGCTTGGCTCATCATGCTTTTGAGTTCTTTTTTCATCTGAGCCGATAGCGGATTGGCGAGAATCTGGTTCACCAGTCCTTCGTGTCCAAGTTGTCGCTGCTCTCCGACCTTGTGATCAACAAACATGGCCGTGTCCGATGATGGAAAAAGAATTTCATCGAGCTCTGGATGTGGTTTTTGACTATCTCGGTTGGAAAGCTGATAGTCCGCTCGAGCCTGTTGACTCAAAAGCAGCTCGTTGGCGGTGACGTGCGGGTAAGCCTGACGAATTTTCAGGGCACGTTCTTGTAGCCGTGCTTTTTCTTCAGCTTTAAGAGCGCGATCGGTAGAAAATCGTTGGATGCGGTTGAGTTCGAGAGCCGCGATCAATGTTCTTTTTAGAACGAAATCTCTGGCCATCTCATTTGTTTCTTTCGAAGCCGATTTCATTTCTTGAGGCATCGAGAGTTTTTCAAGTCCATCTGCTAGCGCGGAAAAACCAGAAGCTTGATCGCCGACGCACTTTCCTCGCGCGCTCCGAATACGCTCTTGGAGTCTCTTTTGATCGGTGGCTTCATTTCCATTCGCATCGAGGGGATTCGATTGTGCTAGCCAAGTGACGGCCTCAACCTGAGAGCGAATTGAGTCTTGCGCTTGACGTAGAAGGTCATCTTTTAGTCGAGCGGCCACATCTCGTCCGATAACCTCGAGGCTTGGCTTGAGACCAGAGATTGCGGAGTCCGCGGCTAGTGAAGTCGGCTGATGAAGATTACACTTCTGTATCTGAGGACCTAGTCGTTCTCGTTCTGTCTTGCAGACTGCACTCGATCCCAGAAGATCGTTCGGTTTAACGCCGGTCCACTGCTCGGCATTTGCAGAGCTCGACGGCGAATAAGCCAACGCAATCAGCAGAATGACGGCAACCAGCCGACACGAGAGACGAATCATCAAACTCGTATCGGCTTGGTGCGTCTCGTTCTAAACGAAAACCGGCCGTTGGGTTGGTCTAGGCGTTCAGCGTTTTTGATGCGATCTCGAACACGTTACTCGAGAGCCCGGGCTTTGCGAGGATGCGGGAGAGTTCGCCCTTCATCAGTTTCTGACGATCGCTGTCGAATGAGCGCCACTGGTTGAACGCAGACATCAGTCGGGCCGCGACTTGGGGGTTGCGGCCGTCGATGTCCATGATTTGATCGGCGATGAAGGCGTACGCTTGTCCTGATTTCTCGTGGAAGCGGACGAGGTTCATGCGGCTGAAGGCGACGTAAAGTGAATATATTTTGTTTGGGTTATTGGCATCGAAGACCGGATCGCGCGAAAGCTTGCGAACGCGATCGATGGCGTTCGGAAGCGGCGAGATCGCCTGGAGCGCGAGCCACTTGTTCATGACGAGCGGTTCGTGTTTCCATTTAGCGTAGAATTCATTCATCGCGGTGTCGCGCTCAGGGCGCGTCGAACGGTTCAACGCGTTCAATGCTCCTAACTCGTCGGTCATGTTCTTGGCGCCGCGAAGTTGTTCGAGGGCGAGGGCGAGGTTCTCGGGTCGATCATCCAACGCGAGGTAGGCGAGCGCCGTCGCGCGCAGGGCGCGACGACCACTCACCTTGGGGCCGATGCCCTCGGTTCCTTCTGAAGCGAGGCGCTGATAGATTTTTGCCAGCTCCGTCTGATGCGTGCGGCCGATTTCGGCCATGATGTGCTCGCGAACGGCGTGAATCGCGTCGACATCAACAACGGGGAAGAATTGCGCGAGATACTGTTCCGCGGGAAGCGACAGCATGAGCGATGCAAATGCCGGATCCTCGAGGGCGCTCTTCAAAGTCGGCCCGAAGGCGCGGGCGAGTTGGTCGACCGGGCGGAGTTTCGCTCCGGAATTGTAATCTTCGATCAGATTTTTTGCGGCCCGCACGGTGAGGGTTTGCGCGGCTTCCCACTTCGAAAACTCATCGGAATCGTGGGCCATGAGAAACGCGAGTTCCTCATCACTCCAGTCAAACAGTGCGCGCACGGGCGCCGAGAATCCGCGCAAGAGCGAGAGCACGGGCTTTTCACGGATTCCTGTGAAGGTGAATGTTTGTTTGGGCTCGCGCAGATGTAAGATCAGTGTTTCGGGGCCATAGTGCGCCGAACCCGACGAAACGCGCGAACCTTCCTGGAGTTGAAGCGGAAGATCACGGCCATCGCGACCGAGGAGTCCAACAGCAATCGGAATGTGGTAGGGCTTCTTCACCGGTTGGCCCGGCGAGGGCGCGCACGATTGCTCAATGGTTAAAGTATAGGTTTGTTTTGCCCCATTGTGTTCCGCCGTGACTTTGATTTGCGGTGTTCCGGCTTGATCGTACCAAGTTTTGAACTGCGCGAGATCGACGGCATTGGCATCCGCCATCGCGGCCACGAAATCCTCGGTCGTCACGGCCTGACCATCGTGTCTCTTGAAATAAAGGTCCATGCCTTTACGGAAACCGTCGCGACCGACGATGGTTTCGATCATGCGGATGACTTCGGAGCCCTTCTCGTAAACCGTCATCGTGTAGAAGTTGTCGATCGAAATATAGGACTGAGGGCGAACGGGGTGCGCCATCGGGCCTGCGTCTTCGGCAAACTGATTCGTGCGCAGGCGGTTGACTTCATCGATGCGTTTGACGGCTTCGGAGCCCATATCCGAGGAGAAACGCTGATCGCGGAAAACGGTGAGTCCCTC
>SXSP01000540.1 GCA_005792225.1 Bdellovibrionales bacterium
GAGCATCGAGAAGGCCGCCTCCGGAATCATCGGCATGTAGATCGTGACCCGGTCCCCCTTTTTAACGCCGAGCTCGCGAAGCGTATTCGCGACCCGGTTCACCTCGTTCGAGAGTTCCTGGTAGGTGATGTGCCGACTCGGAGTTTTTGGATCATCGGCTTCCCAGATGATCGCGGTTTGGTTTGCGCGTCTGGGAAGATGACGGTCGATGCAATTAACGGAAACGTTCAGCTTCGCCCCTTCGAACCAACGGATACTGACGGGTTTTTTGAACGATGTGTTTTTGACCTTCGTCCACTTCTTCATCCACGTGAGTCGCTCGGCCTGCTCGGCCCAGAATGCCTCAGGATCGCGGAGGGAGGCCGCGTACTTCGTTTCGTAATCTCGGTCGTTGATGAGGGCCCGTTTTTTCCAAGCATCGCTGACGGGAAATAGCTCATTCGAGTTTGATTTCGAATCCTCTGCCAAGTCACACCCCCGTTGAAGTCAAAAGTTGAACGAGATCGGAGCGCTTCGTCTCACGCTGCTCGCCGGTGTCCAAGAACTTTACCTGCACGATGCCCTTTGCGAGTTCATCCGCGCCCAAGATGACCGCGCATCTCGCCTTGATTTTGTCTGCGCGTTTCATTCTCTTCGCCATGTTTCCGCTGTAGGACATTTCGGCGCTCAAACCCACCTGACGAAGCTCTTGGGTGATTCGCAAAGCCTCGCGTTCGGCCTCATCTCCGAGGGGAACGACGGCGACCGGGCGATCGGGTTTTTCAATCTCGCCCAACATGAGAGCGAGTCGATCCACGCCCGCGCCCCAACCGACGCCCGGAGTTTTTGGTCCGCCCATATCGCTCACGAGATTGTCGTAGCGGCCGCCGGAGAGGACGGCGTTTTGTGCCCCGAGGCTCTCCGTCGTGAATTCAAAAACCGTGTGGCAGTAGTAGTCGAGTCCTCGAACGAGGAGCGGATCGATCACGAACTCGATTCCGAGCGCCGTGAGTCCCTCTTGAACGCCATCAAAAAACTTTCTTGAATGCTCGTTGAGCGAATCCTTGAGTTGAGGCGCATCCGCGACGACGCGTTTATCGCCCTCGTTCTTCGAATCGAGGATGCGAAGAGGATTACGCTCCAAACGATTCACGCTCTCGGGCGAGAGTTCTCCCTCGCGCGTTCGTAAGTACGCGACGAGCCGATCGCGGTAAACGGAACGGCTCTCGGCGTCTCCGATGGTGTTCAGGCAAAGGCGCGTTGAGCCTTGAAGCCCGAGTTCGCGGAGGATCTGAGCTCCCATCGCGATCGTCTCAATGTCGGCTTGAGGCTTATCAACCCCGAGGAGTTCAACGCCGATCTGGTAGAATTGGCGATATCGACCCTTTTGCGGTCTTTCATGACGAAACATCGGTCCACGGTAGAAAAGTTTGAGCGGGACGAGCTGACTTAAACCTTCACTGATGAAGGCGCGTACGACACCGGCCGTGCCCTCGGGCCTCAGGACGATCGCGTCTCCGTTTTTATCCTGGAACTCATACATTTCTTTACTGACGATATCGCTCGTATCGCCGAGCGAGCGTTTGAAAACCGACGCGCTCTCAATGATGGGAGTTTCGATCTCGTCAAAACCATAGAGCGCCGAGATTCGTCTCGCGACGTCCTCAACGTGGCGAATCTTGCGGCACTCCTCGGGAAGAAGATCTCGGGTTCCGCGTAGGGGCTGCAACTGCGCCATGGTCTTGGGCTCCTCGTTCGGGTGAAGCTCCAGTTTTAGAAGAAGGCCGCGATTTTCTCAACCCCCGTCATCAGAAGACGGCGGCGACGGCCGCTTCTAAAATGCGCTGGGGAGAGTCGGAGCCCCGGAATTCGTGGACCACATCGGTTTTGAAGACCACTTGTGGATGAGGCTTGTAGTTGATGCCGAATGTCACGCGCGTATCTTCAATATCAGGAGTTCGCGGTCGTCCAACGGCCGGGCTTGCCTCGGGGTTGGCGTATTCGTAGCTGATGAAAATCGGAAGCTCCCGCCAACCCGGTACAACGGGCGTATCAATGAGCGAACGCGCGTAAGGACTAATCCGCGGAAGAAGGTCGTAAAAAACGATGAGATAGCCGCCACGAGATCGAGCCCCGATCGCTTGGTTCGTGACGGTATAAATCTGGTCCGTATCGCTTAAAGCACCTTCGACGAAAAAAGCTTTCGCCGACCATCGATCGTGGCGCGCTTCTGCATGAAGTGCCATCATCAGAACATTCGCCCGACCCAGGCGCTCATTGCCCTGAGCCGAGTTGCCCGTGTAAGCGGAGATGCCGAAAGCCGTGGATGTCGTGAGCCACTCCGCGCGAAGAGCGAAGGCCGCATCACTCGCCTTCGCTCGTGAGCCGCTTTGACGACCGCCGCGAATCCAGGAACCCGTTTCGTACTCAACAGCATCTGTTGAGTTCAGAAGCCCGCCTTGAAGGTGAAGGCGCCCGAGTTTCGCGAAGCCGAGAACCCCGTTCTCGTGCCAAGTCGACGGCACGATGAGGGTTTCGGCGGTGGGCCGGTGAACGAGGGGATAGAGTGTCGGTTCAGAACGGTAAGCGAGAAGGCCGAAGGGGACAATCACGTGGCCAGCGCGAATTCCGCTCTCGCGGCCCGTGAGAATGTCGAGGTAAGCGAATTCGGCCTGGACGGAACCTCGATCTTCTTCAGTGCCGCCATTTTGCAGACTCAAACCCGAATTGAAGACGAGCCCCTGACTGAAGCGCCAAGCGAAGTACGGGTTGAAGCGAGCAAGACTGGTCGACTGAGATCCACGGCTCTCGGTCGTGTAATCGATATCGGCGAAGCCGCCGATCACGAGTGGGGTCCGTGAAGAATAAATTCGACTCATGCCCGGAGCGAGGCCCGAAAAACTGGGGCCGAGGGGCTCAGGAAGCTGCAGCTGAAGCTGGAGCCGCGTGAGTTCATCATCTTCCGGCGAAGGGACCGCTTGCCCCTGTTGCGACTTCAGTTCCAGTGCCCGCACCCTCTCTTCGAGAGAAGGTTCAGCGGCTTGCGCGCCGGCGATCGGCACGATGAAGGTAAGAGAAACGCCCAATGAAAAAAGAAGAAGTGCGAGAAAAGACATCATCGGAGCACCCCTTTGATGACCCCAGCTTGGACCCCTGTGTCTCAGGTTTCAAGAGTAGAAAACGAGATCTTCTGAATCCCGGAATCTGCGTTCGAGAGGCTGGATTCACAATCAAGAATGACCTTAAAATCGGCGCCGATTGTCTCGCTTGATCGGGCACGGGCCTTGCTTTGCTTCGTGGCTCGTGATCTGAAATCTCTCACGAAAAACGAAAGGCTCACGGAATGTCGACAACCTTTGATGCAATCTTAATCGATGACGATCCGCTGGTGCAGATGACCTGGGAGTTCGCGGCGAAACAAGCCCAAAAAAACGTCATGGTCTTTAGAACGATCGCCGAATTCGAAGCCGCACTTTCGACGCTTGATTTGTCGACGCCGATTTATCTCGATTCTTCGCTCGGGCCCGGTATTCGCGGTGAAATCTATGCACGCGAGCTACACGCAAAAGGCTTCAGTGAAATTTACCTCGCGACCGGGTATTCGCCCGATCAGTTTCCCGCCATGCCGTGGATTCGTGAAGTCGTCGGCAAATCGCCGCCATTTTGAGGTGTGGGGTTAGGCCGCGCCCGCCGCCCGCGGATGTTGAAGAGTGCCTTGTTTGATATGACCGCATTCACGGCACTTCAAAACGAAAATCCCTTTTTCGTCGGTATCAAGAAAGAGCATTCCTGTTGAGCAGACCGGGCAGTCCGTGGATTCGACCGCAGACGAATCATCGAACGCGGGATCAACGGAATAGACGCGGATCATGTCGCTCTCAAAACCCTTGAGCGAACGATGCCCTTTTGAATTCAGCACATATTCGCTGGCCTTGACGGCATCAACGACGTCGCTCGTGACAAGAATTTGATTTGGCTCAGCACTCGAGCACAGTCGGCTCGCTAAGTTGATGACTGCGCCGATGGCGGTGTAGCTCTTGTAGTAGCGATCGTTTCCGTAGAATCCGACGTTCGCGTACCCGACGGCAACACCGATGCGCACTTCGAGATGGTTCATCCAGTAGAGTTCGTATTGATCCTGGTTTTGTTTGATGCGGTTCCGGATCTCGATGGCGGCGCGAAGGACGCGGTCGACGTAATCGGGATAGGCCACGGGGTCGTTGCTGAAAGCGAGAATGCCGTCACCCAAAAATTTATCGACGGTGATATCGTACTTTAAAAGCGTGCGGACGGTGTCGTCCATGAACATCGCGATGGCCTTATGAATTTTATCTTTATCTCCGCGTGCGACTCGCTCCGTGGAGTTCACAATGTCGATGAAAATGGCGCAGATCTTCGAGCGACGGACGCTCGAGAGATCAATTTTACGATTCCGGATCGCCGACACGACTTGCGGACTGAACTGCCGGCTCAAAGCTGACAGGCGAATGGCTTCTTCTGATTTTTCGATGATGATGCGGTCGCGGTTTCGAACTTCATTGTGGAGCGCGATCCGGCTACTCAACTCCCGCTGTCTGAGCCGCTCGTTAAAGAACCGGATGAAGAATAACATGATGATAGTGGAGAAGACGAAAAAGCTGTTGAGGAACAGACCGGTGAAATCTTCAGCCGTTTTCGACTGAAGAAGACCGACGATGTAATAAGGCGCGAAAATCGAGAGCGCGACGGCGATGTAAAATCGCCGGGTCCACGGGATGAACGCGAGGTTTCCCAGCGCGATCAAGTTGAGTCCCGCATAGTAGGGCGTTGCCGGTTCGTCGATACGGAAGATCATATAGTTGATCGCGATCGCCATCCCGAAATTGAAATAGAGGGCGACCAGTTGGGCCCCGCGGAATGTCGCAACTCTTTTTGCAAGGTATTGGACGGTGAGACAGTGGGGAATGATGAGCATGCGAACGAACAAAAATTCCCACTTCATCTGGGGGACGTAGAGAATATCGGAGATCCAGAACATCAAATAGAGGGGCATCGCCATGTTGTTGGCGATGACTTTCAGTACCTCTTTGATCTCCTCGACGCGGTCGGCGTCGCGGAGTGCCTGAAGATCGAAATCCTCAGGCGCTGGGGCCGCCGTTGGCGGTTCCGGGTCATGCGACATTCATTACTCAGGTTTTCGAATCACACAGAACAAGTTGATGCCGAGATCTTCTTGTTCAACCGTAATCGATCCGCCCACGGGCGCGAACATCTTCGCGAGATCTTCGGGCGAGCGGTAGATCAAATGCCAATCCCAAGCGAGGTCCATCAGCGGAAGCGTGGGGTTGAACAGGTTGAAGTTTCCGATAATGAGTGAGCCGCCTGGCTTCAGCGAGTTGAACAGGCGAGTCGCCGCCATTTGTGCGACCGGCTCCGAGAGATAATCAAAGAGGCCCGCCGAATAAATGACGTCGAATTCGGTTTCATCGAGACCTTTGCCAATGACGTTTTTGATCGCCTTGTTAACAAAGCGGAAGCCGAATCCCGACTGAATCTCGCGATCGACAGTGCGGATCGAGCGCTGTGCGAATTTGAGCGAGTCTTCATCTTGATCGAGGCAAACGAACTCGGCTTTGCGTCCCTCTTTGGCAAACGGAGTTTCCAAGAACAATTGGACTTCGCGGGCGGGGCCGCTTGCAACCGAGAGGAACTTCAGCGGTGTGGTCTTAGGAGTTGCGGCGAATTTCTCCGAGAGTTTTTTCTTTAGATAGAAGGCGCGGTTTCTGACCGCCTGACCCGCAGGTTCATTGATAAAGTAGTTATGCAAGCACTTCGCAAAAAGGTGGGGACCGACGAATTCGTCCCTGTAGAGATGATTCATCATTTCGTAATCGCCCGCATAACCTTTCGGCTTTTCAAAGGCGCGTTTCGAGAACGGGGCATCGTAGATCAGGTGTTTAAGTTGCTTGCGGAAAAACTCGGCACTCGCCTTGTATTGTTCTGCCGTGAGCCCCTTGATCGCTTGACCGATCTCGCTGTGCTTTGTGGGGAAGCTCTCTTTTAGAAACTTCGAAGTGAGAGCCATGAACCCTTGCTCGAACACGGCGCGACTGCGAGCGTCTTCGTTCGAGATCGTCAATTCGAATTCGGCAACTTTCGTTTTGAAAGATTCCAGCCAATCCTTGATTTCGTAAACGTGGCGGCGGAAGTTTTCCGGAACGAGATGCTAGTTCGTTTGCTCTTCCTTCTGCTTGCGAATGACTTGGCTTGCGGCCTCGAGCCCGTGGATGAACTCGATGCGGACCGGCTCGCCAATCACTTCGTAGGCAAACTCCGTCCAGCCCGAGGGCTTGGTGAGGCGACGAACTTCGCGGAGGTGGAGATCTTGAAGTTCGAGATCCTTGTGCGTGAGTTTCGCACCCAGAAATTCTTTCGGGATATCTCCCTTGGGAAGCTGAGCTTCGTCAATCGTGACCGCGATGCCGAAAGCGCTGATGTTCACGACTTCGAACTGCATTTTGCCGAGATGCAGGAAGA
The DNA here is from genome assembly GCA_005792225.1 of Bdellovibrionales bacterium. Lineage (GTDB taxonomy): Bacteria > Bdellovibrionota > Bdellovibrionia > Bdellovibrionales > JAMPXM01 > SXSP01. Next base: position 6,496 of record SXSP01000540.1, read on the forward strand.
ATTGGCCAGGCTCCATATCGATCCGATCCTGGCGAAGGACTTTGACCCGGGTGGTTTGAGTTTCTGAAATCTCGAAGTTTTCGTGTTCTTTGTGCATACGCTGTTGCGACATGGGTGCTGATCTCCTCGCCTCAATTATCGGCATTCGGCGAAAAGCTTTTGATGAAAAATCGCGAAGTTGTGTTAAGTCTTCGTTGTTTCGCAGGACCGAAGGCTTGAAAAAGTCCTGAAGCCGCTCGGTCCAACTGAATCAGTTTAGGAGTTTCTCGCCATGACCCAGCTGTCCGTGAACGTCAATAAGCTCGCGACCCTCCGAAACTCGAGGGGTAAAAACAACCCCGACGTCGTCCGCGGGGCGCTCGACATCGTAAAGTTTGGGGCTCAAGGAATCACCGTTCACCCGCGGCCCGACGCGCGCCACATCCGCTCCGATGACGTTTACGGTTTAAAAAAAGTATTAAACGTTGAGCTCAATATCGAGGGATATCCAAGCGATGATTTTCTCGAGATGGTACTCGATGTGCAACCAGCGCAGTGTACACTCGTTCCCGATCCTCCCCACGTCATCACGTCCAATGCGGGCTGGGATGTCACGCGACACGAAGACCAACTCCGTACGGTCTCGCAAAAACTGGGTTCAAAGGGCGTTCGCGTCTCCGTTTTTGTCGATCCTGAAACCATGAAGGATGATGAGTACGCCAAACTCAAAGCGCTCGGAGTCCATCGGGTCGAACTTTTCACCGAAGCTTACGCCGAACACTACGGAAAAACGGATGAAGCCAAAGTCATCGCACGCTACAAACGCTCCGCGGAGCTCGCGAGAGAGGCGGGCCTGGGGGTGAACGCCGGGCACGATCTCAGTCTCGAGAATCTCACCCGGCTCATCCAAGAAATCCCCTGGATCGACGAAGTGTCGATCGGCCATGCGCTGATCTGCGATGCGCTCTACATGGGACTCGAAGAAACCGTGCGCCGCTATCTGAAGTGCATTCGCGACGGGGAGCCGCATGTTTCCCATTCGCGATGATAATCCCTCGCCCCGATTTCCCTTCGTCGTTCTTCTCATCATTCTCTTGAACGTCGTCGTCTTCTATCTCCAAATGAAGACGACCTTTCAGATGGGGCCAGAGGCGGGCGAACTGCTCGTCGAAAAAAATGCGCTCGTGCCGGCTCGCGATTTTCTCACGAGTCGCGGTCTCGGCGGTTTAAAACCTTATTTCGCTTCCATGTTCATGCATGGCGGGTTTCTGCACATTCTGTTCAACCTTTGGACCCTCTGGATTTTCGGTGACAACGTCGAGGGGGCGACCGGCTCGATTCGGTTTCTCTTTTTCTATCTCCTCTGCGGACTGGCGGCGGCATTTACGCACTGCTATTTGAATCCGACTTCGACCGTCCCCGTCGTCGGTGCTTCCGGGGCGATCGCGGGTGTGATGGGAGCCTACATGCTCCTCTTTCCGAGAGCCCGAATTCAGATGTTCACGCTTCTGATTTTCTGGCCGATCTTCTTTGAGCTTCCGGCGGTGATCTTTCTTCTCTTTTGGTTTTTAGGGCAGCTCGCGAGCGGCGCGCAGGCCGCGCAGATGGCGCAGTCGGCGGGAGACGTCGGCGGCATCGCGTTTTCGGCCCACATCGGTGGCTTCATCGCCGGCATGATTCTTCTTCCGTTTTTCAAAGGGAAAAAGCCAGTTCGGGCGCGCCCGCGATCTCAATAAGCTTTCAAGTGGTTCGTTTTCTCCTGGAATTCCGAGCCGGCGCGGGGCCAGGCTTTGACGCCGCGGATTGTCGCCACGTAGGGTGTCAGACCATGACGCTGGCAGAACTTCCACTTCAAGCTGAAAGCCCCATCACGGGTCTCGAGGGAGATCCAATCGTCGTCGCGAGACTTCGCGAACTCGGATTCATCCGCGGTGAACTGGTTCGACTCGCGGGCCGCGCGCCCTTCGGAGAACCTCTCTTGGTCGAAATTCGCGGAGCGACGGTCGCCCTGAGAAAGCGGGAGGCGCAATGCGTACGAGTGTGAACGCAAGCGGCGGATTCGCCGAGAAATCCTCTGACGAAAAGTCGTCGCTCAACACCGGAGTTGTTGCCCTCGTCGGTTCCCCGAACAGCGGAAAGACAACTCTCTTCAACTGGCTCACGGGCAGTCGCTTTAAGACGGTCAATTACCCGGGCTCCACGGTCGAGCATTCGGTCGGAACGACCCACGCTCGCTTCGGTGGGCCCCTGTCAGTCATGGACACTCCCGGAACCTACAGCCTCGATCCCAAATCGCCCGATGAACGTGTCACGCATCAGGCGATCTTTGCTCATAGATCATTCGGGTCCGCGCGCCTCGTGGTTTCGATTGCCGATGCGACTCAGCTTTGGCGTCATCTGCTTCTTACGAAGCAAATTCTTGAAGCCGGTTTTCCGACGATCCTCGCGGTGACCATGAACGATCTCCTGAACGAAAAGGGGGAGACGCTCGATACCGAGATGCTCTCGCGCGAATTGGGCATTCCGGTCGTCCTCATCGATGGGCGACTGGGTGGGGGAGTTCAAGAACTGACCGACGCCATCCGTGAAGAACTCGGAAAGGGGTTCGCACCTAAACGAGTCACGACCGTCGAGGCTGCGTGGACACCCGAAAAAGTCGAACGCACTTTAGCCGAGACGGCAAAAATTGCGGCGCACGCGATCCGCGCGCTTCCGCCAAAAGATCAGCGGGAGGCCCAAAAGCTCACCGCGCGAGAGAGAACCCGTCAGCTCGACCGCGTCCTGCTTCATCCCGTTTTCGGTTTAATTCTTTTCTTCGGATTGATGACGGCCCTTTTCAGCAGCATCTTCTGGGCGGCGGCTCCGGCGATGGATTTGGTTGATCAAAGTCTCAGCTGGATCGGCGAGTCCGTTTTAAATCTCAATCCGGAGAATCTCTTTTTTCAGTTTCTCTCGGGAGGTGTCTTCGCGAGTCTAGCGGCGGTCCTCGTGTTTGTTCCCCAGATCTTCATTCTTTTTTTGGGGATCATCCTCTTAGAAGATACGGGCTACCTCGCGCGCTCGGCGACGCTCATCGATCGCCCGCTCTCGAAGCTGGGCATGGGGGGACGCTCGTTCGTACCCTTGCTCTCAGGATATGCCTGCGCGGTCCCGGCGATGATGGCGGCGCGCACGATCAACTCACCGAAAGAGCGTTGGCTCACACTCTTCGTGGTTCCACTGATGAGCTGTAGCGCGCGACTTCCGGTCTACGCGCTTCTTCTTGCCTTCCTCTTTCACGGAGGAAGTGCCTGGATGGCGGGACTGGCTCTTGCGGTCATCTACATCGGATCCCTGGTCGTGGGAGCGTTCGCCGCCATGATCGCGAGTCGATTCTTAAAGGGCGATGATCGTTCCTTCTTCATGCTCGAGCTTCCGGTCTACCGCCGGCCGCACCCGATGATGGTTCTAAATCAAGCGTGGATGCGAACTAAATCGTATGTGTTGAGAGCGGGGCCGCCGATTTTCACGTTTGCCCTTCTCATCTGGGTGGCGACGACGTTCCCGAATTTCCGCACGGAGGATCCCACCGAGCGCCTCAATACGAGCTACGCGGGTCGACTCGGGCAGGTGATCGAGCCGATTTTTGAGCCCATGTGTGGCGATTGGAGAACCGGCGTCGGTCTCATCTCGGCGTTCGCCGCGCGCGAAGTTTTTGTTTCGAGCTTGGCCGTGGTCTTTCACGTCGCCGACGGGGAAGACGAGACGACGATGCAGGACTCGCTCCTCACCAAGATGCAAGAAGCGAAGGCGCCGAACGGCTACCCGCTGTTTACGCTCGCGTCGGTCCTCGGCCTCATCGTGTTTTTCATGATCGCGCTGCAATGTCTCTCCACGGTGATGGTGGCCGCGCGAGAATCGGGTGGCTGGAAATTCGCGATCGTTCAGCTCGCGGTGTTCAACATCGTGGCCTATGTCTTGGCCGTCTCGATCGTGCAGGGACTCCGGGCGCTCGGAATCGCCTGACAAAATCCTGTCATGATGACTTTCTGCGCCAGAGGTAGACTCGCGCCCATGAATTTCGTGACTGGACCTCAGGCGCCTCATAACATGCCAAAAACGCAGACTAATTCGCGAAGCGAAGAGCAGCTCGATGAGGGTTTAGGGGTTCGAAGAGGCATGGAACGACGTCTTGAATCGGAACTGAAGGATTTGAAGAGCCGCATCCTCGAAATGGGCGGGTTCGTCGAGCAGGCGATCGAACGTGCCACTCACGCGCTTCAAACTCGGGACCGGCGTCGTCTCGAAGAAGTCTATCAACTCGAAGATAAAATCAACCTCGCGCATAAGGCGGTCGACAACGCATGCGTAAATATTCTCGCGCGCCAATCGCCGGTCGCGGCTGATCTTCGGCTGATTCTCGCGATCATCAAGATCAACACCGATCTCGAGCGTATGGGCGATCAGGCCGTTAACATCTGTCACAATGCCGAGCACTATATGGGTGGCGAAGTCGTGCAGGCGGCCTCGAGTTTGCCGAAAATGTCGGGTCTCGTGCGCGGAATCGTTCGCGATGCTCTCGATGCGTTCATGGGCGCGGATCTTCAGTTGGCGCAAAAGGTACTCGAGAGCGACGATGCGATCGACCAACTTCGTGACCAGTCGTTTTCGACCTTGATTGAGTTTATGAAGACGAATCCTGAAAAAACCGAGGGCGCGCTCGATCTGATTCTTATCTCGAGAAACCTCGAAAGACTTGCCGATCACGCGACAAATATCGCGGAGGACGTGATCTTCGCGTGCACGGGCGCCGACGTTCGTCACGGTGGCCCGCCGGATAAAAAGTAGACTTTAGGAGGGATGAGCGAATGATGGCCGTCAGTTCCGTACCCGATCTCAACACCGCCGAGAACAACCGCATCCTCGTCGTCGAAGACGAAGGTGAGATTCGCGATCTCATCGTTCTTCACTTAAAGCGCGAGGGGCTGCAAGTCGACGCCGTTTCTTCGGCCGAAGAGGGTTTGGCCCTCATCGAAAAAAGCAACTACGCGCTTCTCGCCCTCGATTGGATGCTCCCGGGTGCAACCGGAGTCGATATCACTCGAAAGCTTCGGAAGAGCGCTGACTTCAAAGATGTCGCAATTCTGATGGTCACCGCGCGTGCCGAAGCCGCCGACATCGTCGAGGGTCTCGAGGCGGGCGCCGATGATTACTTGAGTAAACCTTTTGAGCCAGCGGTCTTACTCGCGCGAGTGAGAGCGCTCCTTCGTCGCAACCGGCGCGGGGGCCAGCCCGAGACCGAGGGCGGCATGCAAGTCGTGCGTGTGGGAGAGTTGGCGCTCTATCCAGAGACATTCGAAGCCAAGTGCCAAGGTCAGCCGATCCAGCTGACACCTTCGGAATTCAAGCTTCTCGTAGCTCTCGCGTCGAGCCGCGGCCGCGTTTTGACTCGCGACTCGTTGATCGAGCAAGTGCAAGGGGAGGGCGTGAGTGTCGTCGGCCGCACCGTTGACACGCATGTCTTCGGTCTTCGCAAAAAACTCGGTGCGTGCGCGGACGTGATCGAAACCGTTCGCGGCGTCGGCTACCGCGTTAAGCCCATGAGCGAGTCCTAAGAAATGATCCGCCCGCAGCGCTACTTTCCTTGGAAGATCGCCCGACAATTTTTTTTCGGGCATTTGATTTTCGTCATCGTGACGCTGATTTTGACGGGCTTCTCGCTTCGTTACTATGTCTTCACGACATTCCTGAATACAAAAGATATTCACGGAGCGCTCGCGCGTTTCGATAACTATCTCACTTCGCTGTTTCTTACGGTCATGATTGGCTCTGCCGTGTACTTGGCGTTCAGCGCTCGGTACTACGCGAGACCTTTGGGACGTCTCATTCAGAGGGCCCGCGAACTTCGTCGAATGGATGCGCGGATCGATGAAAACTCGATGGACCCCGACGAACTCAGTGAAGAACCCGGGGAATGGTACGATCTCGAGCGGGCGCTGAATCGAATCCACAAGGACTTGCGTACGAAAACCGAAGATCTCTCGCGCGAGCGCGAGGAACTTTCGGCACTGATCGGTGCGGTCTCCGATGCGATCCTCGCGGTCGATCGAAACGGTGAGCCGCTCTTCTTCAATTCGCAGTTTGCCCTTCTCTTCCGGGTCGCTAAGGGGGGCGCAAAGGCCCTCTCGCTGAGCGAAACCTTCCGCGTTCCCGAGATTCTTCAGGGCTACCGGGAAGTGCTGTCGACGGGTCAAATGCGGATCGTGACGACGGCCATCCACACCGCTCACCACGCGCTCCCGAGACACTTCGCGATTTCCATCGCACCTTTAAGAACGAGCGAGAACGAGCCCGTTTACGGCGCTCTCGGAATTTTTCACGACGTCACCGAACTCAAGCAATCCGAGCAAATTCGGATCGAGTTCGTCGGCAATGCCTCGCATGAGCTCCGCACACCTCTGACGAGCATCAAAGGGTACGTCGAAACTCTTAAAGACGATTTCAAAACGGGACGTACCGACGGCGCCGGCCAATTCCTCGATATCATTTCTCGCAACGTAGATCGACTCATCTTCTTGGTGAATGATCTGCTCGATCTCTCAACCCTCGAATCGGGAGCGGAGCTCACGAAATCCGTCGTGTCGACCGCCGAGATCACCGAAGGCGCCCTGAAACAGCTTGAGACGAAACGCGCAGCTAAAAAGCAGGACATCCAAGTTCGCTACGATGCCGACAGCCTGCATGCGGACCCTCGTCGTGTCGAACAAGTCCTCGTCAACCTCGTCCATAATGCGATTAAATACATCCCCGAGGGCCGGAGGATCGATATCATTTGGGAGCACGCCCGCCATGCGACCGTGCTTCGCATTCAAGACAACGGCCCGGGTATCCCGCTTGAGCACCAGGCGCGCCTCTTCGAGCGCTTCTACCGCGTCGATGTGGGACGAAGTCGTGAGCAAGGCGGAACGGGGCTCGGACTTTCCATCGTTAAACATATCATGTTGAAGCACGGTGGCAGCGTTCGCCTTCAATCGCGTCCCGGCGAGGGCTCCGAATTCATCTGTACCTTCCCAGAATGATGATCTCATCCTGATACGCTTCACGATCTCGTGAGACGACCCGTCGCCAATTCGTTAGCCACTTGTCGTGGGTTTGGTCGCGTGTCAAATCGAGAGTCATCGCCTTTTCAGTGAGTTAAAGCGCCGAACTGTTGGTCCTGGAGTTTGCAATACCTCTGGGCAGGAGGCGCGCATGAAAAACAAATCTCTTCTCAATATGATTGCAGTCCTCATGATCCTTCCCTCGGTGAGCTTCGCGAAAGCCGGAGCGTCTAAGAAAGGAAAGGAAACGCGCACTCCTTCGATGGTTGCCATGGATTCGGCAACTGAGGACGATAAACTGACTCTTTCTGAGATGCAGCGCCAGATTCGCCTGCACCATGCTCAGGAGCTTCTCGGTAAGCACTATCGCAAGAGCGTCGTTCGCTCGGGCGAGAAGGTTTCAAAGATCAACTCGCAAATTTATCGTTGGACCAAAGAGATGCTTCCGAAAAAACACCGATCGAAGTACCAGCGTGTGGCGCAAGCTATTATCGATCAGGCGGTGAAGTACGAGTTCGATCCCGTATTCTTAATGTCGGTCATCCAGGGTGAGAGCAGCTTCAATCCCGATATGCTCGGTAAACTCGACGAGATCGGTCTGATGCAAATTCGCCCGGCAACCGGCGAATGGATCGCGCGCAAGTACGGCATCAAATGGAAGGGCGAAAAGTCCCTCAAAGATCCGGTTGAGAACGTAAAAATCGGCGCGGCGTTCCTCAGCTATCTCCGCGAACGTTTTGATTCACACGCTCGCCTCTACTTGGCGGCTTACAATATGGGACAGAGAAACGTCGACAACGCCCTCGAGAAAAACATTTGGCCCAAGGACTATCCCGTTCACGTCATGAGCCGCTACGTTCAGTTCTACGAAGACCTCGAGCAAACAGCTGGCGCCAAGCGCCGCGAGAAAAAGAGCTGAGAGTCTTTCAGCTCCTCACTTCGCTCGGCAACGAACGGGTTTCATCGATTTAATCTCGACGGTCTCTATCGTCTCCGACGGGAGACCGTTTCTGTAACTTGTCACTCTTCGCACGCGAATCGGAACAATCCTGAATTCAAGAACGCGCGGACTCGAGTCGCGACTCACGACGAACTGGAATTTCGCCTGGATATTTTGGCCGTTTGCAGTTGTGTACCCTTGGCCCTGGGATACCGGTTCGATCGTCACCAAATCCACCATCTTCTTTGAACCTGAAGGATCAAGTATTCCTTTTGCCATGAGCGGAATGGAACTTCCCCCGTGGAAAAGAAGGCGACTATCGAAATATTTTTCTCCCGTGGACGCAATCGCCGTGAGATTTATCTCGTGTGAAAGACCGACAGTCGTTAAATCAATCTTGCAGGCAACACCTTCCAGCGTGGCGAAGCTTTCTTCCGCCACGAAGGGCTCGTCCGAGAGCATGGTGCGGTCCACGGCGGCCAGGAGTTCCTCGCGGTCGACACTGGAGAGAATGTGCTCCCAGGGGAAGTTAAAGTCGAGGCGCGAACGGAGAACGGCGATCGACGATCCAGCGAGGGATTGTTTCGGATCCATCAGGTAAACCGTCATCGCGCGAACACTCTCGTGATCGCGACCATTCAAGATGTTTTGCCTGTCGGCTGAGCCCGCGTCGGGGTCCGCGATGGCGAGTCTCATCATGTCCTCATCCTTGCAGGCCATGGGATCAAGCGCTCCCGAAAGATGTTCGCACTGTTTTTGCGGAAGCTTCTTCATGAGAAGTTTGGCGCCCATCACCATTTCGTGAAGAAGGAGCGTTGCCTTCTCACGATCCGTTTGTGCCAAGTAAGCCGGTTGATCGATGAAGATCTCTTTATCAGAATGAAGAGCCAGTTGATCGGTCGACGTGAAAGCCAGCGCGATTCTCTCTTTCGGGAGAGAGGGGAGCTTCTTCGGCACGAAATACCACGTTTTAGATTTCGCGGCCCACTTGAGGTAAACGACGAGGACATCGGCCCGACCTTGCATCAAACGGCGCAGGATCGGCACGATGTACCGCTTGTACTCAGGAAGTGACTCGATATCTTTCGAGTACATCTCGGTCATGCGACCGTCGATTCCGTTGCCTCCGCCGCTCGTGATGGTGCCATCTACGGTGGGACTCTGAGCTCCCGACGTCGGCGCGGGTGATCCTGGCGTACCGCCGCCTTTTGGCGTGCAGGCGGCCGAGATCAAGAGGAGGAATAAAATGAGCGCTCTCATTTAGCACCTCCGCTGAAGTTGCTGATTTTTCCGTCCTTAAGTGAATAGAGGACAAAGCCTCCATCCTTCTTTTCGAGGGTGATGGTTTGAATGCGTGAGTTCAAGGTGGCGGTCTCCCCCGTGTAAATCGAAGTTGTTTTTCCGTGGCGGTCGGTGATTTTGAGTTCCGTCTGGCCGCCGGTCGAGAAGACGTCTTGGGTCATGCCGAGCCATGCTTGAGGAGCCGTGACGAGAACGCAGGCATTTTGCGCGCAGCTCGTGTACTGAAACCCTTTGATCTCGCTAGCAAAAGCGAATCCTGCCGAAATAAGAGCGCAGGTAAAGATAAGAACTTTCATCTTGTCCCCCTTTGGCAATCAGGGGTCGCTCGCCGAAAGGTCACGTTCTCAAGGTAGGGTTCAAATGGCTTCGTGTTGAACGTCAGAAGATTTCCGCATTCATCGAATTCAAATGGCATGATCTCTTTGATGTTCTTAGGTGCATTTTTAAAGAGTCGCGTAAAGTTGACGCGCTTTCCCTCTCCAAAGTCCACGGGCTGACCGTTGACGAAGGCTTCAAACGCTTCGATTTGTCGGTACTGATAATTTCGCGAGCCGGCGACGGGAAGGCAGCGGCCGACGGCGACGAGGTAACCTTTGCGATTGTCGGGATGCGTGTAACCAAGCGGGCAGAGTTCTCTTTGGTTTTCAAGCTCGTGACGGAGGGCCAAGACCGTGTCAGCTGCCAACTCTTTAATACCCGTCAGCGGCTCGGGTCGAGTCAGTCGACCGTCGTGCCCGCGTGTGAAAAGGTTTTTAACGAAACGCTCGGCCGCTTCACGGCTTTCGATATGATCATCGAACGACAGGAGGAGAGCTTCGGGGTTCATGGAGTACGCGGTCCAAAGCTCAAGCATGATTTGGTTAACTGCGAGAGCACTCGCTATCACGTCGTAATCGGCGCGGTTGATGCCGATCGAGCCCGATCCACCTTCAAAGCAGAGATCTTCGCCGGGTCTGAATCGAACAGGTCCGAAGGAGAGGAGGCCGCAACCTTCTCGGCCTTCAAAATTGGTGTTCGCGATGAGGCCGCGAGGAAGTGAGACCGTGATTTCAATATCGCGAATTTTACGAATCGTCGTGCGTAGGTTGATGAGGCGCAGTCGCACGCGGTCCATCCACTCGTTGAGTTCGTGGCCCGTCTGAATCGAAGTTTGCGTGCGCTGAAAGAAAATGCGTCCCGGGCCACTGGAGGCTTGGCTCGAGAATCGTTGAGCGAAAGCTTCGTAGCGTTTTTCACCATCGGGAAGTCGTAAGTAAACGGGCTTCACCCTCAAAACGATGCCCTTCATCTCTAAGAAGAGATCGCTGAGACTGAGCCAAAAGAGTGCGCGAGCGTTCTCTGCGTTCTTCTCCACACTCAATCTAAATTTCTCTCGCGCGCGATCGAAAGTTTCGGGGAGAAGGAGAGCTTCTCCTTCGTCGGCTAAAATTTCGGAAGAGTCGGCGTCGTTCGCGCCTGGGTTTGACGTCTTCGTCTCCGTGAGGCTCGCCCCGGGTTGGCCGGGAAGGGGGCTCGCGCAGGCCCCGGCAAGCAGGGCAAGGATGAAGGCGTAATTTTGGAGAATCTTGATTGTTTTCACTCGCACTCGCTTTGAGCAGGACTCATTCCAACTCCAAATCAAAGTGGGGCGCCCCTTCGGGCTCCCCCATCGTTCATCTCTCATTCGATCGTGTAAAAAAGCACCCGGGCCCTTTTGAGGCACCGGGCGCACTCGTCGTAGGGCTTAGTTGCAATCTGCTTTCTCGGCGATGATTTGGTTTAAATCACCGTTCGGGA